>DATJOQ010000072.1:0-9313 GCA_035506935.1 Binataceae bacterium (SeqCode)
CGCTACGGTTGGTCGTTCCGCAGGACAAGCGGCACGCTCGATGGGTCAAGCAGGTAACCGCAATCAGTCTGCACAGCGCCCCTTAAGCGTGATGAACTGCAGTTTCCGTCGCCTTTACGGACGTTCCTCAGTTATGCCATGGTGCAAAGTATTCTGCCCTGATCACGTAGACTGCCCGACCGAGACGCGACCAAGGGGCTTAATCAAAAAGCTGTCAGACGGAAAGCCGTTTTGTGACAGCATCGATCCGCGCCTTTAGATTCGAGACTAAATTTTCGGCGAGAAGGAAAATCGGTAGGAAAAATCCGGAGGGATAGCAAATGGCAGCAGCGGTTCCATCTATTGAAAAAGCGGCCCAGGGTATCACGTCGAGCGCAGTGCTCGACTTCCTGAGGAAGCCGAAACAATTGCTTATTGGCGGCAAGTGGGTGCCGGCGAAGTCTGGAAAGACTTTCGAAACTTACAATCCCGCCAACGAAGAGCTCCTCGCGCTGGCAGCAGAGGGTGACAAGGCCGACGTCGACGAGGCGGTGAAGGTGGCGCGCAAGGCCTACGAAGAGGGTAAGTGGCCGAACATCAATCCCCATCAGCGCGCGCGCTACCTGCTGAAGATCGCCGACCTGATGGAGCAGAATGCCGACGAGCTGGCGACGCTCGAGACGCTCAACAACGGTATGGCGATCTCCTTGTCGCGCGCGTTCGTGGCGGGCTCGATCGACGTGTTCCGTTACTACGCTGGCTGGGCGACCAAGATTTACGGCGAAACCAACCCGTCGCATCCCTCGATGTTCAACTATACGTTGCGCGAGCCGGTCGGCGTATGCGGTCAGATCATTCCGTGGAACGGACCGATCGCGATGTTCGCGTGGAAGATCGCGCCGGCGCTGGCGTGCGGCAACGTCGCGGTAATTAAACCCGCCGAGCAAACCCCGCTGACCGCGCTGCGGATGGGTGAATTGGTGCTCGAAGCGGGCGTTCCGGAAGGCGTCGTCAATATAATCACCGGCTACGGCGAAACCGCTGGCGCTGCGATCGCGAGCCATCCCGACATCGACAAAGTTGCCTTCACCGGATCGACCGAGGTCGGCAAATTGATCCTGCAAGCGTCGGCGGGAAATCTGAAAAAGGTATCGCTCGAGCTCGGCGGCAAATCGCCCAACGTCATTTTTGCCGACGCCGATATCGAATCCGCGGTATCCACCTCGATGATGGGCTTCTGCATGCTGTCAGGGCAGGTATGCTGTGCCGGAACGCGCGTCTTCGTGCAGCGCGATTTTCAAGATCGTTTCCTCGACGCCTTCACCCGTTACACGTCGAACGTCAAGGCCGGCGATCCGCTAAATCCAAAGACCATGGTGGGACCGCTGGTTTCGAAGGAGCAATTCAATCGGGTCAAGTCCTACTTGGATCTTGGCAAGCAGGAAGGCGCGAAGCCCGCAATCGGTGGCGAAGTCGGGAAAGGCAAGGGCTACTATGTCGATCCGACTATCTTCACCGGCGTGCAGAACAACATGAGGATCGCGCAGGAAGAGATCTTCGGCCCCGTCGCCGCGATCATCCCGTTCAAAGACGAAAACGACGCCATCCTGCAGGGCAACGACACCAGTTACGGCCTCGCCGCGGCGGTGTGGACTAACGACGTACGCAGGGCGCACAAGGTCGCGCGGGCGCTCAAGGCGGGAACGGTCTGGGTGAACTGCTACAACAACATCGATCCGATTTCGCCCTTCGGCGGCTACAAGCAGTCGGGTATCGGGCGCGAACTCGGCAAATACGCAATCGATCTGTATACCCAGATCAAGTCCGTCTACATGAAGCTGTAGTCAATTAGCATGAAGGCGGCTGTATCAAGTGATGATACAGCCGCCTTCACTTCTCAGGGCGTTGGTCACTAAGCTGTTAAAACGATCTTTCCACTAAGCTTGAGCGATCCGTGCTGGCTGTCTTCGAATATACGATGCGCCTGCGCGGCATCTGCCAGCCCCATCTCGCGCGCGATGCGCGCTTTAAGCTTACCCTCTGCCAGCCATTGATTAATCGAATCGGCGCATTGTCGTAGTTCGTTCACCGTCGCATTGGTGATCGCAAAGCCGCGCACCGAACAATCCTTGGTGTACAAGGCACCGACCGGAAACGTCGGATGAGCATTCAATCCGGCCATCAGGATAATGCGTCCTCGATGCGCCAGCAGTGGCATCGCGCGTTCAAAATCGGGAGTGGTAGTCGTGTCCCAATAGACGTCGACGCCTTTGGGCGCAAACTCGGAAATCGCAGTCACATAGTCAGTCCTGTAACTCACGGCCCGCTCAGCGCCGAGCTCTCGGCAATACTCGAGGTCGGAGTCGCTGCCTGCAGTTACGATAACGCGTGCACCCATGTTGGCCGCGATTTGAAGCACGGCCGCCCCGACATTGCCTGCTCCGCCATTGACGAAGACTGACTCGCCCTCTCGCAATTGAGCCTCGCGAAGTAGTCCGATCGACGCGGTGGTCGCGGAGTGCAGGACCGCCACCGCCTGCTTTTCATCGACTCCCTCTGGCAGTGGGTAAAGAAGTTCTTGGTCGATCGACAGATACTCCGCGAAGGTTCCCTGACGTCCGCGATAGCCTTGATTGTTGCACCAGACACGAGCGCCGGGCGAAAACCGCTGCGCTTCAGATCCGCCTTCCTCAACGACGCCCACCATGTCGCGTCCCACGATGAAAGGGAACGGGAGATCGATCGGATAAGCTCCGCTGCGGATATACGCGTCGACCGGATCGAGCGCGACCGCTACTACTTTTACCAATACTTGAGAAGCGGCCGGTATCGGCTCAGGTAGATCGCCATAAATGATATTTTCTGGAGGGCCGGGCTTCTCGATGTACGCTGCCTTCATGTGTTGGGTCGCGGCCGCAGACCTCAACTCTCAATTGACTATTGCAGCGTCGGTTATTTCGAGACCTTTGTCTATTATCGCCAAACCTTCTTTCAGTTGAGATTCGGTGATGCACAGCGGAGGATTGGCGAAGAAGGTATTCCATCTGACGAAAGTGTAGAGGCCGTTGTCGCGGAAGAACTTGTTTAACTTGGCCATCGCCCCCATCTCGTCGGCCCGAGCGTTGAATGGCGCCATCGGCTCCCGAGTCTGCCGATTCTTGACCAGTTCGAATAGCGAGAACAATCCGATATAACGCACGTCGCCAACCGAGGGATGCTTTTCGCGCAGCTTTTCCATCTCGACGCCGAGAATACGTCCCATGTTGCGCGCATTTTCTATTAACTTGTCCTGCTTGTAGACGTCGATAGTAGCTAATGCCGCGGCGCAGCATACTGGATGAGAATTAAAAGTCAGTCCAGCGGACAGAACATTATTGTCGAAATGACTGGCTATTTCCTCTTTCATGATCACGGCGCCCAGCGGCACATACGCGCTGGTCAGACCTTTCGCGACCGTCATCAGGTCAGGCACAACTTGCCAATGGTTCACGGCGAACCATTCGCCGGTCCGCCCGAACCCGCTCATTACTTCGTCCGCGATAAACAATATGCCGTACTTGTCACAGAGGCTTCTTACTCCGGCCATATAGCCATCCGGCGGAATGATTAGTCCATTGGTGCCGGTGACCGGTTCCATGATTATCGCGGCTATAGTTTTGGGACCCTCGAACTGAATAACGTCTTCGATGTGATTCAGGCAGTTCAGGTTGCAGGCGCCGGCGTCTTTACACCAGCGGCATCGGTATTCGTACGGATCCTGAACATGAATGACTCCCGGAATTCCGGGCTCGGCCGGCCATCGGCGCGGATCGCCGGTCAGGCTCAGTGCGCCGGCGGTTGCGCCATGATACGAGCGATATCTCGCGATAATTTTGTGCCGGCCGGTGAACAGTCGCGCGATTTTGATCGCGTTCTCGTTCGCGTCCGCGCCGCCGAGTGTGAAGAACGATCGATTCAGATTGCCAGGTGCCAGTTCGGCGAGAGTCTTGTGCAGGATCGCGCGCGGCTCAGTCGTGATGAATGGAGTGACGTAGGCCAGTTGATCGAGCTGTGCTCTAATCGCGTCGAGGACTCGCTCGTCGCCGTGCCCGATATTCACGCACATTAATTGGGAGTTGAAGTCGAGGTAGCGCTTACCGTCGCTGGTCCAGAAGTAGACTCCCTTCGCGCGCGACACCGCCAGCGGATTAACCTGACTTTGCGCGCTCCATTCATAAAGGCCAAACTGCCGAGTGAGTCCGAGTATCTCTTCAGGCTTCAGCGAATTTTGCATTCCCGCCATCCGAATTCGTGTGAGATTTACAATTGCCCATCTATGATGCCGGCCAACGCTCCACCACTACCTTGCTGTCGGTGTAGAAGGCCACCGCGTCACGGCCCTGGCCATGCAGGTCGCCAAAGAAACTATCGTTCCATCCGCAGAACGGAAAGAACGCCATCGGCGCCGCGACGCCGACGTTGATGCCGATATTTCCGGCGCGCGCGGCGTAGCGGAACTTGCGCGCTGCGTCTCCGCTGCGCGTGAACAGGCAAGCCATGTTGCCGTAATTGTTGCGGTTCACGATCTCGATGGCTTCTTCAACGTTGCCCGCGTGACTAAGACCCAGCACCGGACCGAAAATTTCCGTGCGTGCGATCTCGTTGCCCGGACTGACGTCATCGAGCACGGTCGGGCCAATGAAATATCCGTGCTCGAAACCTTGAACGCGAGTTTTGCGGCCGTCGAGCAGGAGCGACGCGCCGCCTTCCACGCCGCGGTCGATCAGAGAGAGGATGCGCGATTTGCTTTCCACGCTGATCACGGGGCCCATTTCCACGCCCTCGTCGAGTCCATAGCCGACACGGCGCGCCTGGCCGGCTCGAACCAATCCTTCTGAAACCGGCTTTGACGCCGCTCCAACTGCGATAACCGTAGACGCGGCGAGACAGCGCTGCCCCGCGCATCCGAAAGCCGACTCCGCCGCCACTTTCACGGCTTCATCGATATCGGCGTCGGGCAGCACGATCAAAGGATTCTTCGCCCCGCCCTGGCACTGAGCGCGCTTCCCGTTCGCCGTGGCCCGGCTGTAAACGTATCGCGCGACGGTCGTTGAGCCGACAAAGCTTATCGCCTTGACGCTGGGATGATCCAACAGCGCGTCTACCGACTCTTTGTCTCCGTTGACCAGATTGACCACGCCCTTGGGAATGCCGGTCTTCTCGACCAGCGCGAAAATCCTTTGCGCTGTGATCGGAGTTTTTTCGGAAGGTTTCAGGATGAAAGTGTTACCGCACGCGATTGCATAAGGCAGAAACCATAGCGGTATCATCGCGGGGAAGTTGAAAGGAGTAATCGCAGCGACGACCCCAAGCGGTTGGCGAATCAATATCTCGTCGATGCCGCGCGCGATGTCCTCGCTGTAGAGTCCCTGCATCAGGGACGGAATTCCGCACGCTACGTCGACGTTGTCGATTCCGCGACGGACTTCGCCAGCGGATTCAGAATAGGTCTTGCCGCATTCGTCGGTCACGCAGCGCGCGAGTTCGTCGAGATGTTCTTCCAAAAGCGCTTTGAGCTTGAAAAGAAATTGGACCCGCTCAACCGCAGGGGTGCGCCGCCAATCGGCGGCGGCTTTCGTTGCGGCACTAGCAGCTGAATCGACGTCTCCGGTGGAGGATAGCGGGAGCGACGCAAGCGGCTCCGCGGTCGCGGGGTTCAGAACGTCAAGCAGGCGGCGATTAGCGGATGGCCGCCAACCTCCGTCGACATAGTTGAGAAGCTCAGCTTTCGAATCCATTTTTTTTTACGGCCTCGTCGTCGCTGTTGGACGAGCACGACATATGCCATCCAATTTCCGCTGCGTAGCAGCGTTCTCAATTCGTGCTAAACACAATCCCATGCAGATCCGCATGAAGTTTGTGATGTCGCATTCTATCTCCGGAGACGCAATCGCTCTACCGCCATAGTCTCGGATACGTTTTGAGCCGCGGGACACCGAGTTCATCGCACCAACGGACGAAGCGCGCGCGCGGCACGCCGTGAAACTTGAGCTGATCGAGCGTCTCGTCGATGGACACAGTGTCCACCAGCGTCGCGAGTCTGCGATACAGCGTTGCGTCATCGTGCTGCTCGACCAGTACGGCCGCAAGCTGGGGCGCCCCGCGCACTGCGACCTTCCACTTGGAGGAGTCGGGCGGAATATTCTCGAGGTGCGGATAGGCGCCCAGCAGAAGCGAGGCGCTTTTCTCGCCAAAACCTCTGAGCCCCGGAATCCCGTCGGCGCTGTCGCCCACCAGCGCGAGAAAATCGGGCATGCTCTCAGGTGCAAATCCGCGCCTGGCGCGAAACGCGGCTTCATTCACCTCGATCCTGCGGCGACGATCAACTTGAACCACTTGATCATCGCGCAAACATTGGCCGAGATCCTTATCGGGAGTCAGGATGCGCACCTGCTCGACTTTTTCGCGAAAGAGTCGTGCTCCGCTGGCGAGCGCGTCATCTGCCTCGTATTCGCGCATCGACCATACCGTCACGCCGAGCGCGCGCACCGCTTCCTCCGCATCGTCGAACTGAGAGCGCAGCTCGGGCGGTACGCCATCATCATCTTTATAGTGCGGGAAAAGATCGTTGCGAAATGATCGGATCGGATTATCAAACGCCACCGCCAGATGCGTTACCGCTTCATCGCGATCGTGCAGCAGCGCCAGCAGGGATTCAACGATACCCACGGTTGCCTTGGCGTCGTGGCCGGACTGAGCGCGATGCTCCGGGCGCCCAGAGTAATGCGCGCGATAAAGTTCGTAGGTGCCGTCGACCAGATGTAGGCGCATATGTCACTACAGATGAAGGTAGTGAGTATGACTTACATCAGGATCCGTTGCTGGTGCGAGTAGGTGTTGAATCCCTGGTCGCGGAGAAAGCCGACCAGGGTGATGCCTAGCTCTTCAGCAAGATCGATCGCGAGTGACGACGGTGCCGAGACCGCGCAGAGAATCGGGATTGCGGCGGCTGCCGCCTTCTGCACGATCTCGAAGCTCACCCGGCCACTGACCATCAGCACCGAGCGGTGCAGCGGAATCAGATTATGCATAAGCGCGTGGCCGACCGATTTGTCGACGGCGTTGTGACGGCCGATATCTTCGCGCAGAACGATTAATGATGCGGCGTCGGAGCGCGGCACCCCGAACAGCGCGGCCGCGTGCAGACCGCCGGTCGCGGAGAAGACTTCCTGCGCGCCGCGCATCTGCGACGGCAGGCCGAGCACGGTCGTGGCAGCGATTCGCAAGTCTCCTTTGAGGCGGTCGAGCCGCCGCTCCAGCGCTTCGATACTGGTTTTGCCGCACACACCGCAGCTCGATGAAACGACAAAATTCCGTTTCAGCCTTTCGCTGAGCGCGCGCGACTCGACTTTGAGAATCACGTCGAGCGCATTGGGCTCGTACTCGCCCTTGGAGCCGCGCACGCGGCGAATCTCGTCTATCTCGTTTCGTGCGGTGACGAACCCTTCGGCGAGCAGGAAACCGGCGGCGAGCTCCTCGTCATGACCCGGCGTACGCATCGTGATAGTGAAGCGGCGTCCACCGAGGCGAATTTCGAGCGGCTCCTCGACCACCATATTGTCGGATTCGTGGCTGCTCGAGCCCGCGCGCCACTTGATCGCGGGATAACCCTTTACGGCTTGGCTCACGTTGGCTCAGGCGGATTTGGGAGGCGGCTCGAGCTGGAGGACCGCAGCGCGCACGACTTCCTTCAAATCGCCGCCGCCGAGCCGCGCGTGCTCGATTATCTGGCGGCGCATCCGCGGTTCCCAAAAATTCCGCAGATGCGCGGCGATTGCCGCGACCGCTTCTTCGCGATCAGGCATCTGGCCGAAATACTCGCCGATATCGTTGGCCATCTTTACCAAGTGATGCAGATCCATGCGTCGATGGCGCCGGGCCGCTACTTCGCCGAGGGCCGCGCCGATTCCGGCCAATGGCCTGCGGGCAACCGCTCAGGCCGTCGCGAGGTCGGCTTCACCTGGACCGCGGTGACCTTGTATTCGGGACAGTTGGTGGCCCAGTCCGAGTTCTCGGTGGTGACCACGTTGGCGGCGCTCTCCGGGTGATGGAACGTGGTGTACACCACGCCGGGTTGCACGCGCTCGACGATCTCGGCGCGCAGGGTGATAGCTCCCGCGCGGCTTGCGAGCTCGACCCAATCGCCGTCGCGGATTCCGCGCTGCTCGGCGTCGTGCGGATGAATCTCGAGGCGATCTTCGCCGTGCCACGCGACGTTTTTAGTGCGCCGCGTCTGCGTGCCGACGTTGTACTGGGTGAGGATGCGGCCAGTGGTGAGAATCAGCGGATAACGCGCGCTGGTACGCTCGTCGGTAGGGACGTAGCCGGTGAGCATGAAGCGGCCCTTGCCGCGAACGAACTCGCCGACGTGCATTACGGGAGTGCCGGCCGGCGCGGAGTCGTTGCACGGCCACTGAACGCTGCCGAGCTGATCCAGTTTCTCATAAGTGACGCCGGCAAAAATCGGCGTTAAACGCGCCATCTCCTCCATGATCTCGGAGGGATGCTTGTAGTCCATCGGATAGCCGAGCGCACGCGACAGATCACAGGTGACCTGCCAATCTTCCTTGCCCGCCAGCGGCGGCAATACTTTGCGCACGCGCGAGATTCGCCGCTCCGCATTGGTAAAGGTGCCGTTCTTTTCCAGGAACGACGAACCGGGCAGAAAGACGTGCGCGTACTTCGCGGTCTCGTTCAGGAAGATATCCTGCACCACCACGATTTCCATCGCGGATAGCGCGGCCGCCACATGCTGCGAATTGGGATCCGACTGCGCGATATCCTCGCCCTCGACGTAGAGGCCCCTGAAACTGCCGTCCAGCGCGGCGTCGAACATGTTCGGGATGCGCAAGCCCGGTTCCGCGTCGAGCGTGACGTGCCAGTCGTTCTCGAAATCCGTGCGCACCTTATGATCCGCGACGTGTCGATAGCCGGTCAGTTCGTGCGGGAAGGAACCGACATCGTTGGAGCCTTGCACATTGTTCTGACCGCGCAGCGGATTCACGCCGCATCCCGCGTGTCCGAGATTTCCCGTGACCATCGCGAGATTAGCCATCGCCAGCACCGCGGTGCTGCCCTGGCTATGCTCGGTGACGCCGAGGCCGTAATAGATCGCCGAGTTGGGGCCTTTTGCGTACAGACGGGCCGCGCCGCGAATCTGGTCGGCGCGCACGCCGGTGATTTTCTCTGCTGCTTCGGGAGAATTCTCCGCGCGGACGATAAAGTCGCGCCACATCTGATATTCGCGCGGCTCACAGCGCTCGTTGACGAATTCTTCGTTGACGAGCCCCTCGGT
>DATJOQ010000073.1:0-9623 GCA_035506935.1 Binataceae bacterium (SeqCode)
GTTTTTGCGCACCTTCCCGGACCAGCAAAGGCTGCAAACGACTCGGGTTGCAACACCTCTCCGCGGAAGCCGCACTCCAGGGATCGAGCAGATTGAAGAAACGGGGAGAAGGTTATATCCGAGCGCCAGTTTGACTACCGAGCGCGACCCACGTGACGCGTACACTAACTCAACCCAGGCAAAAGTGTCATAAAAAAACTATGTAACTTCTGTGCAATTTGTTTGACACAAAAGGTCGCGGGAAATTCGCTCACGGATCTTCAATCGGAGTGGGCCGAAAGCCAGACTTGTTCGAAGCGACTGGGACGCATCGGGTTGAGCGTGTAATCGTGAACCCAAGGCTGGCAGATCACGTATGTCACCGGATGATAGAGAAACACCCACGGCGCGTCGGCAACCACGATCTCTTCCGCCTTGCGATATAACGCGTAACGTTCCTTCAGATCGGCGATCGGCGCGGCACGCGCCAACAGCGCGTCGACCGCGGGATCATAATAAAAGGTATCGTTGTTCGAACCCCATTGCTCCCTGGACAGCAGCACTTCGAGAAAATTCTCAGGATCGGGAAAATCCGCTTCCCAGGCGAGAAAAAAAAGCTCGACGGTTTTCGGCTGGCGAATCGCCTCCAGCAAAGGTCCCCACGCGATCGGTTTTATCACGAGGCGGATTCCCACGAGCGCGAGATCCTGCTGGATCGACTGCGCCATCATCAGCACGGTCTGATCGCTGCGCGTCCACAGCTCGGGCTGCAAGTTGCTTCCCACGCCCGCCTCTTCGAGCAAGCGGCGCGCCTTCTCAGGATCATAGGGATAGCCGGTCAGTTCGGGGTTGTAGCCCGGCATATTGGGCGGCAGCACGCCGCGCGCGACTACGCCGCGGCCGTTGAGCAGCGCCAGCAGCTTGTGCTTGTCGATTGCGTAATTGAACGCGCGGCGCACGCGGACGTCGGTGAAGGGCGGCATCTCGCAATTCATGCCGAGATAGTTGGTGGTCACGGTGACGTTGTGAATCGTCAGCGCTTTGAGCGCCGGCGTCTTCATCACGTACGGGAATTCCGCGGGCGGAATGGTCGATACGTCGAGCTCGCCAGCTTCGAACTTCATCCATTCGAGCTCGTCGTTGACGCCGCTTAGTTCGACGATCGCGTCCAGGCGCGGCTCGCCTTTGACGAAGTAAATCGGATTTTTGATCAGCACCAGGCGCTGCCCGCTGATCCACTCCTGAAGTTTGAACGGCCCGCTGCCGACCACGTGGCGCGAGAAGTCCTCGCCCCATCGCTCGGCCACTTCACGCGGCACCGCGGACGCAAACGGCATCGCGAGCTTATGGATAAAAATCGGATCGGGATTCGTGAGCCTGAAGATCACCGTGTAAGGGTCGGGCGTTTCGATTCCCGCGACGTGCGCCGCCTTGCCGGCGATAAATTCCGGCGCGTCCACCAGCTCGCGATAATACTCGGCGCCCTTGGAGCGGACCGAAGGCGTCAGCACGCGCTCGATCGAATACCTGAAGTCGGCGCTGGTGATCGGACGTCCGTTGCTGAAATGCGCATCGCGGCGCAGGGTAAAGCTCAGCACGCGCGCGTCGGGCGAGACATTCCAGGAGAGCGCGAGGTCGGGTATCAGGTCGACGCCGGCATTGCTGTAGCGCACCAGAGTATCGAAGATCATCTGCTCGAATTGCCAAGAGGCGGTGTCGTAGCCCGCGGCCGGGTCGAGCGTCGGTGGATCTTCGCTCGAAGCTAACCGCAGCACCGAAGCGCCCGGCGGCAATTGCAGCGGCGGCCCACTCGGATGGCATCCCGACACCACGGCGGCAGCCAGCACAATCGCCCCCAGAACGAAACCCTGACAGCGACCTCCTGTTTCACTCATCGACGCTGCCTGCGCAAAAAACCGTAGCCGAGCAGATTGAATCCGAGCACCGCATAAAAGATTGCGATACCCGGAAATGCTGCCAGCCACGGCGCGGTGCGAAAATACACCTGCGCCTCTTCTATCATCCGTCCCCAGCTCGGAGTCGGCGGCGGAACCCCAAGGCCAAGAAAGCTCAACCCCGCATCGAGCAACAGCGTGCCCGAGGTGCTGAGCGCCGCCATCACCACGATGGTCGGCAGGATGTTGGGCAGCACGTGACGCGTCATCAGGCGCGTCGACGAAGCCCCGAGCGAGCGCGCCGCGAGCACGAAATCGCGCTGGGTCATCGACAACGCTTCCGCGCGCACCACGCGCGCGATCTGCGTCCATGAAACCAGGCCTATCACCAGCAGAATCGTCAACAGGCTCGGGCGCAGCACTGTGACGAACGCCATCGCCAGCAGCAACCCGGGCAGGGTCAGCATCACGTCGGTGAAGCGCATCAGGGCGAAATCGACCGTGCCGCCGAAGAATCCCGCGCCCAATCCAATCGCAACGCCGATCGTCATGGTCATCACCATCGCCGCAACGCCGACGATGAGCGAGATGCGCGCGCCATAGATTATTCGCGACAGCACGTCGCGACCGAGCTCGTCGGTACCGAGTGGAAAAGCCAGACTCGGCGATCCGGGGTCGCCATAGGTTGCGGCGACGGCGCGCGTCGGATCGTGCGGCGCGAGCACCGGCGCCAGAATCGCCACCACGATCATGCTGGCCACCATCACGGCACCCACCAGCTCGATCCTGTTGGCGCGCCGCCTCATGCGCTCTGCTCGAGCCGAATACGCGGGTCGAGCCATGCGTACAGCAGGTCTACGAGCAGATTGGCGACGACGATCAAAGCGGCCGAGAACAGCACCGTGCCCATGATCAGCGGAATGTCGAGATTGAAAACCGCCTCGAACGCGAGGCGGCCAATCCCCGGCCAGTTGAAAACGGTTTCGGTCAGCACAACGCCCGAAAGCAGACCCGCCAAATCGAGGCCGGCGAGCGTCACCAATGGCAGCAGTGCGTTGGCCAGCGCGTGCTTGAGGATAGCGCCCGCGGCCGAAACACCCTTGCCGCGCGCGGTGCGGATATAATCCTGGTCCATCACCTCGAGCAGGTTGGTATGCAGGATTCGCGAGTAATAACCTGCCGAGCCCAGCGAGAGGGTCAGGGTGGGAAGGATCAAGCTGCGCGCGTCGCTGAAACCCCCGAGCGGAAACGAATGCAGGTAGAGCCCGCCCGCGATCAGCAACATCGTGCCGAGCCAGAATACCGGCAACGATACCAATCCGAGTGAGAGGATAAGCAGTATGTTGTCGAGCGTGCCGTGCTTGTAAGCCGCCGCCAGCATGCCCATCGGGATACCCAGGATAAGCGACAGCGCCATCGCGGAGAGGGCCAGCACGGCGGTTGCGGGGAAACGCGCGGTTATCAGCGCCGATACGCTCTCGCGCCGGACGAATGAACGTCCCAGGTCGCCGTGCACGGCGCGGTTGAGATAGTGCGCGTACTGTAGATAGAGCGGCTGATCGAGGCCGAGCTGCTGGCGAACCATCGCCAACGTCTGCGGATCAGCCTTGGCCCCCGCGATCGTCACCGCGGGGTCGGCAGGAACTACGAACGCGATCACAAACGTGACGATCGAGGTGCCGATCAGCACCCCGAGTCCGAACAAGATTCGTCGAACGACGTAGCGCGCCATCGTGACTCAGCCGGAAAGCACGCCATGAGCGGCCAATATCTGATGCAGGTTGCGCAGCGCGCGTTCGCTTCGCCTGTCGGTGGCGGCGTTGTCCGATTCGAGCGTCGCGCGATCGGCGGGCGTCATCGACTCAACGAGTTTGGTCATCTCCGCGAGCCGAACCTGCTCGTCTTCGGTGAGATTCGGGGCGTGTTTCAGTATCCGATAATGAGCAACAAAGGCGGCGAGCGAGGAGTAGCTGAGTTTCACGACGTTACTGGCAGCGCGGATAATCCAGCGAGTTTCGCGATCGCGATTCCTATCAGGTAGCCGGCGACGGCTGCGCCCACCGCGATCGCGAGAAACTGCACGCCCTCGAGCCACGCCCGGCGTTCAGCGAGCCAGCCGGAGAAGTAACCGACGCCAAACAGCGCCAGGCCCGCGGTAGATTCGGCCACCATCAGGCCGGTATGGCCCGAAGCGATAATAAAGAATGGAAGCAGCGGGATCAGCGCGCCGCACAGGAACGCCACTCCCATCACGAGGCCATCGAGAAGAGCATTGGCTTTCAAGCCTCCGCTCAGACCGTAGACCATCGCTTCGACCGTGGAGGTCAGCGCCCGCGGCGCCGAGCTCAGCAGCGTAACCACACGATAAGCGGCTTCGCGCGAGAGACCTTCTTTGGCTAATTCTTCGAGCAAGCTTTCCTGAATCACATAGGGTTCTGCCGCAACCGCGTCGCGCGCACGTTTGAGTTCACCCGTCATTACCTGGGTTTCCGCCTTGGTACCGAGGTACGCTCCCGCACCCATCGAAAGCGCGCCGGCGGCGGTTGCCGCGAGCGCGGCGACGATCACCTGCTTATGCTGAGGCAAGGCGCCGCTGAGTCCGCTGAGCACGCCCGCGGTGGTGAGGGTGCCGTCCTGCAGCCCGAAGACGATTTCGCGCACGCTGGACAGACGCTCGAAGCGCCGGCGTCTTTCGGCCGCGTCTATCGTAGCCAAGTGAATTAAAAATTCTTGTCAGACGGGCCGAACTCCTGGCCCGGCTTCCAATCGGCGGGGCATAAGCGCCCGGTGCGCAAAGCGCACACCACGCGCAGCGTCTCACCAACGCTGCGGCCGACGTTGCTGCGACTGGCCAGTGCATAGACCACGACTCGTTGCTGATCGAGGATGAAGGTCGCGCGCAGCGCGGCGCGCTCCTGCTCATCGAGGACACCGAACGCACGCGTCACCGCGCCGCCTTCATCCGATAACAACGGATAGCTGATACCGCCGAGCTCACGCGCCCATTGCAGATGGCTCTCGGCGCTATCGACTCCGATCCCGACGAGCTGGGTTTCTTGAGCGGCAAAATCGCGCGCCGCCTTGTGGAACCCGACCACCTCGGTGGGACAGATGAAGGAAAAGTCGCGAGGATAAAAAAACACCACGGTGAGCTGCGTGCGAGCTTGCGCCAGACTGAAGCGGGTCAATCGATCGTTGAGCGCGCAGGGCAACTCGAAGGCAGGGGCCACATCACCCGGTGTCAGCATCGTACTAGCTTTTACACAAAGCTTCGATGCTGACGCTACTCGATCTCGTAGGCCAGCGAAACCGTAGCCGGGACCGTGACCTGGTTGGGCTGGATTGGCGTCGGCACATTCGCCGCCGCGGCGAAGTTGACGGCTCGCGCCATCCTCGGCATCGGTCGTTCCTCGCCCTCTGTGGTTGCGCGGAAAACCCCTTTGAGCTTGACGCCGAGCGCATTGGCCAGCGTCTGCGCCTGCGTTTGCGCATCCTTGGCCGCCTTGGTGATCGCCTCGTTGCGCGCCTTGCTCTCGTCGCGCAGACCGAAGTCGATCGAGTCGACGCGATTGGCGCCCGCGCCGATCGCCGCGTCGATCAGGCCGCCGGTCATATCGATAGCGCCGGTCTCGACGTGAACCGAATTTGCCGCGCGATAGCCGATTATTTTGGGAGTCTGTTCGCCGGGCTTATCGCTGTAATCAGGTGTCAGGGTGTAGCCGAGGGTCCATACTTTCCCCTTGTCTCCAAGCTTCGATTGCAGCGCCTGCATCACCTTCTGCGCTAGTTGCGCGTTGTCGCTGGCGGCCTGATCGGCGGTCTTGGCGTGAGTTTCAATCGCGAAGTCCAACGACGCCAGGTCGGGCGCGACTCGCACTTCGCCGCGTCCCACCACCTCGATCGTATGGGGCGCGATTGGTGGCGCATAAACCGGCATCGAGATTTGCTGAGCGCGCGCGAACGGCAGCCAGCCGAAGATCGGAAGCATTGTCAGCAAGAACACTGCGCCAAGCCTTTTTTTCATTGTTGGGTCTCTCAGTGCGCGCGCCGTGGCCAAGGATCACGAGCGTAGCCGCGCGCTATTGCTAAGCCCGGAAAGTTCGGCCTAAGCTCGACTCCTATTTTAATTCTCAGGGAGAGAACGTTTGAAAGCCAGAGCCGCCGTACTTAAGGGTTTTCGCCAACCTTACGAAATCCAGGAATTTCCGATCCCCGAGGTCGCACCGGGCGCCGTCCTAATAAAGATAGCGATGGCTAACATTTGCGGCTCCGACCTTCATATATGGCGCGGCGATTTAGGCACCAAAATCCCGCCCGAGGGGATTATCATCGGCCACGAAGCCACTGGACGGGTGGCCAAGCTCGGCGCGGGAGTCAAAACCGACAGCCTCGGCAATCCAATCAAAGAAGGCGATCGCGTGGTTTATTGCTATTTCAATCCGTGCGGCAGTTGTTATCAGTGCCTGCACGGCCATCGCGCCGCCTGCCCACGCAAGATGGCGAACATGGCAGGCTCGATAAAGGAGCCGCCGTATCTACGCGCCGGATTTGCGGATTACACCTACCTGCAGCCGGGAATGTTCTTCTTTAAAACCCCCGACACGTTGTCAGACGAGATGGTCGCGCCGGTCAATTGCGCGTTGAGCCAGGTGCTTTACGGCTTGACGCAGGCGGGATTGCGCTTCGGCGATACCGTGGTGGTGCAGGGCGCCGGCGGCCTCGGCCTGAACGCGATCGCGGTGGCACGCGAGATGGGCGCGGGAAGAATAATCGCGATCGACAGCGTCAGCTCGCGGCTTGAACTCGCGCGGCAGTTCGGCGCCGACGACACTATCGATTTGACCCAGATCGCCACTCCAGAGCAGCGCGTCGAGCGCGTGATGGAACTCACGCGCAAGCGCGGCGCGGATCTGGTCTGCGAATTGGTTGGTCTACCCGCAGTGGTGCCAGAGGGAATCGCGATGATGCGAGCGGGCGGTACCTATCTCGAGATCGGCAACATCTCGCGCGGCCAAACTGTGCCGATCGATCCGTCGGCGTTGGTCTGGGGCAACAAAAAGATCGTCGGGGTGGTGATGTACGATCCGTGGGTCATTCCCAAGGCGCTCGATTTCCTTGAGCGGAGCCGCAGCCGCTATCCGTTCGAGCGCGTGCTTTCGCACAAGTTCCCGCTGACCAAGATCGACGAGGCCTTTGGTCAGGCGGAATGGCTGAATCGCCAAAAGGACGTGGAGATCACGCGGGCCTCGCTGGTGATGGAGTAGTGGCCAAAGTGCCATCCCAGCGGAGCTGAATCTACAAAATGGCTGAGAAACAAGAGCGCAAGGTTACGCCCCGGAGCGAGGATTTCGCGGGCTGGTACAACGATATTATTCTGCGCGCGGAGCTGGCGGATTACTCGCCGGTGCGCGGATGTATCGTGTTTCGCCCTGACGGTTTCGCAATATGGGAGGCGCTGCGCGACGAGCTCGATCGCCGCATCAAAAAAACCGGCGCACGCAACGCGTACTTCCCGCTGTTTATCCCGCAGAGTTTCATCCACAAGGAAGCGCAGCATATCGAGGGCTTTTCGCCCGAATTGGCAGTCGTCACTCATGGCGGCGGCAAACAGCTCGAAGAACCACTGATAGTCCGTCCCACCTCTGAAACCATCATCAATCACATGTTCGCGCAGTGGATTCATTCCCATCGCGACCTGCCGTTGATGATCAATCAGTGGTGCAACGTCGTGCGATGGGAGATGCGGACGCGGATGTTCCTGCGCACCACCGAATTCTTGTGGCAGGAAGGACACACCGCCCACGCGACGCAAGCAGAGGCTGAGCGCGAAACATTGACCATGCTCGAAGTCTATCGCCTGTTCTGCGAGGAGTATCTTGCGATTCCGCTGATCACCGGCCGCAAGAGCGCGGCGGAGCGCTTCGCCGGCGCTGACGAGACCTACACGATCGAGGCGCTGATGGGCGATGGACGCGCGCTGCAATGCGGTACCTCGCATTTCCTCGGCCAGAATTTCGCGCGCGCGTTCGAGATCCGCTATCTCGACGACAACAATCAGTTGCAGAACGTGTGGCAAACCAGTTGGGGCGTTTCTACGCGCCTGCTGGGCGCGATCATCATGGTACATGGCGACGACCAGGGCCTGCGGCTGCCGCCCGCGGTCGCGCCGGTTCAGGTTGTGATCGTTCCGATTTGGCGCAAGCCCGAGGAGCGCGAAAGTGTGCTCGGTGCGGCGCGCTCCGCGCTGACCGCGCTCGAAGCCACCGGCATCCGCGCGCATCTCGACGAGCGCGAAGGCCTGACTCCGGGTTTTAAATTCAATGATTGGGAGATGCGCGGAGTGCCGGTTAGAGTCGAGATCGGACCGCGCGACGTGGTGGCTGGCGAAGTTGTCCTGGCGCGGCGCGACATGCCCGGCAAAGACGCCAAGCGCAAGGCTCCGATCGCGGAGCTGGCGCAGCGATGTCGCGAGCTGCTCGACGAAATTCAGCGCGGCCTCTACGCGCAGGCGCTGGCGTGGCGCGAGGCCGAAACGCGCCGTTTCGACGACTACGCGAGCTTCCTTCGACAGATGGAGGGTGAAGGCGGCGGCGGTCTCGCCGACGTCTACTGGTGTGGCGCAGCCGCTTGCGAAACCAAAATCCGCGAGGAAACCAAGGCAACCTGCCGCGCGATTCCTCTCGCGCAACAAATCCCGCCGGGCCGATGTATCGTATGCGGTGAGAGCGCTACAGAGCGCGCCTTCTTCGCCAAAGCTTACTGAGCGAAATCGTAAGCTATCTTCATCGCGCGCCGCACGTCGTCCATCGTCGCCTGCGCGAGTGCGCGTCCTTTGCGCGTACCGTCCATCAAAATTTCTCGAACCCTCTCCGGATGCGCCTGGTATTCGGCGCGCCGTTCGCGCATCGGCTCGAGGAAGCGGTCGAGTGCCACGAACAGTTTCTGCTTAACCTCGACGTCGCCGACTTTGCCTAGACGATAACGCTCTTTCAGCTCATCGACCTCGGCCTTATCCGGATTGAAGGCGTCGTGATAGGTGAACACGGGATTGCCCTCGACGTGGCCGGGATCAGTAGGATGAATTCGCGTCGGATCGGTGAACATCGACATCACGCGCTTGCGCAAAGCCTCGCTGGTGTCGCTCAGGTAGATACAGTTGTCGAGCGACTTCGACATTTTGGCGCCGCCGTCGGTGCCGGGCAGGCGCGCAATTTGCCCCACCATCGCCTTGGGCTCTATCAGCACCTTCGCGTAGAGCGAATTGAAACGTCGCACGATCTCGCGGCTCTGCTCGATCATCGGTAACTGATCTTCTCCTACTGGCACGAGGTCGGCCTTGAAGATCGTGATATCAGCGGCCTGCGAAATCGGGTAGGACCAGAAGCCCACCGGAACGCCGCGCGTGAAATTGCGCTGCTTGATTTCTTCCTTGACCGTCGGATTGCGTTCGAGCGTCGCGACCGTGACCAGGTTCATGAAGTAGGTGGTGAGCTCGGTCAGTTCAGGCACCATCGATTGAATCACGAACTTGCAGCGCTCGGGATCGAGCCCGACCGCCAGGTAATCTTGCGCCACCGCGAGAACGTTATCGTGAAGTCGCTCGGGATGCTCGAAATTGTCGGTCAGCGCCTGAACGTCCGCGATCAAAATGTAGGTGTCGTACTCGTTTTGCAGCCGCACACGATTCTGCAGCGAACCAACATAATGCCCCAGATGCAGCGGTCCAGTGGGGCGATCTCCGGTGAGAAT
>DATJOQ010000074.1:0-14737 GCA_035506935.1 Binataceae bacterium (SeqCode)
GCACGATGATCGAAGCCAACGCCGCAAGCGAAGAACTATCGACGGAAGTGACCAAGTCGGCCATGAAAGCGTCGACGTAGGCGCGATAGCGGTAGACCTCTTCAACCGTCGGGCGGGAGAGCAGGCCGCGCGCCGGCCGCGACCATCGCGGCCCCACGGCTTCATAGTATGAATTAAAGAGAAAGTTGAAGTCGGGGTGAAACGGGCGATAGTTCGAAAGGTGTCGCGCCAGGACGAAGGTTTCAAAGAACCAACTGGTATGAGCCAGATGCCACTTGACCGGGCTGGCGTCGGGCATCGACTGGATCACATAGTCCTCGATGGCGAGTGGCTCGCACAGAGACTCTGTGACGTGGCGGATCGCGGAGTAGAGCGCGCGCAGAGTGTCGCGATCTACGCCAGCGGGCGCGTGTCGTGCGGGCAGCGGCGCAAGTTGGACGTTCATTACCTAATAACGGTTACACTTCTCGTATAAACATTGCACTTAATTAGATCGTTCCCTACCAGCGCGAGCGCGCCGCAATCGAGAAACGGTCTAGCTGCGGACCGAGCGGCGAGCAAAACCACGACGGCGGCGGCGCGTTGGCAGGGGTTTTCCTTTTTCCGTTAGTTCAATCAGGAACTGTTGGCAACTGTCGGGTGCGGTGCTGCGAATGTAGCTGCCATCGGATTGCATCTGCCATTGGTTGCGATTGGGCTTCAACTGGCAGTCGAGCACGGTGCGCAAATCGTTGCGCAGCTGCGGATCCTCGACCGGCACCACCACTTCGACGCGGCTTTCGAGGTTGCGCGTCATACAATCGGCGGAACCGATTAAATACTCGTCGTCGCCGCCGTTGCGGAAGTAGTAAATGCGGCCATGTTCGAGAAAGCGGCCGATGATGCTGACGACGCGGATATTCTCAGAGAGGCCCGGGATTCCCGGACGCAGGCGGCAGGTATCGCGCACGATAAGATCGATCTTGACCCCGGAACGGGAGGCGCGGTAGAGCGCGCGAACGATGTCGGGATCTTCGAGACCATTCATCTTGATCTGGATGAGGCCGGTATAGTCAGCGTCCTCGGTCTGCAGCACCATCTCGCGCTCGATCGCTTCCAGAATGGCGTTTTTCAGCATCGAGGGCGCCGGAATGATCTTCTTGAAGCGGCGCTTTGTGCGGTAGCCGGTGGTCAGATAGTTGAACAACTCGGTCAAGTCGCCGCCGATCACGTCGTCGGCGGTAAGCAACCCGAAGTCGGCATAGATGCGCGCGGTGCCGGGATGGTAATTGCCGGTGCCGATGTGTGCATAGCGCCTGAGACCGGTGTAATCCTGACGCACGACCTGAATCACCTTGCAATGAGTCTTTAGGCCGACCACGCCATAAGTTACATGGATGCCGAATTCTTCGAGCTGGTTGGCGAACTTGATATTGGCGGCCTCGTCGAAGCGGGCCTTGAGCTCGACCACGACCGCGACCTGCTTGCCGTTGCGGGCAGCGTCGCAGAGATAGCCGATTATTCCGGCGTCAGATGAGGTGCGATAGACCGTCATCTTTATTGCGCGCACCTTGGGGTCGGTGCTCGCCTCGCGCAGGAAGCGCTCGACGGTGGTCGAGAACGACTCGTAGGGATGCATCAGCAGCAGCGAGCCGGCGTCGCGGATGATGTGGAAGATGCTGCGACGCTCCTGCAATCGCGGATGGTCGGTTGGGTGGTGCTCGGGGTCGCGGAGCTCGGCGATATCGAGGCTGGCCAGTTCCATCAGGTCGCGCAGCGCCAGCATGCCGTCGACTTCGAATAGGTCGGTGTGTTCGTCGAGTCCAAGCTCGGCGCCCAACATCCCGCGATGCACAGGATCCATCCCCTTGACTGTGGCCAGCCGCACGATCGGAGCGAGGCGGCGGTCGCGAAGCTCGGTTTCGATCAGAGCGAGCAGATCGTCGGCGCCGTCCTCGTCGCGCTCGGTGTCGGCATTGCGGGTGACGCGGAAAAGCTCGCAAGCGGCAATCTCGATTCCTGGAAAGAGCAGGTCCAGGTTGTGGGCCATCACCTCTTCGAGCGGGACGAAGCGATTGGCCTGGCCGACGCGCAGGAAACGCGGGATGCCGGCGCCGACCGGAACCTTGACGCGCGAGAGCGGCGCGTCGGTATCGCCGACGTTGCGCACCGTGACGAGGAGGTTCATGGAAAGATTGGATACGAAGGGAAAGGGATGTGCCGGATCGATCGAAAGCGGGGTGACCAGCGGGAATATGTTGACGAAATAATATTCGCGAAGGGTCGCCTGCTCTTCCGAAGTGAGCTCGGAGTAGGTCATCACGCTAATACCGGCGGCGCGCAGCAGGTCGAGCAGCTTGCTCAGGATTTCAAGCTGTTTCAGCTCCTGCGCACGCACCTCCTCGGCGCATTCGACGATCTGCTGCTGGGGGGTGCGGCCGTCCGGGGTGAGAGCGTGGACACCAGCGGCGACCTGCTGCTTCAGGCCGCCGATCCGCTTCATGTAGAACTCGTCGAGGTTGGAGGCGGTGATGGCGAGGAATTTCAGCCGCTCGAGCAGCGGATTGCGTTCATCCTCGGCCTCAACCATCACGCGGCGGTTGAAGTTAAGCCAAGTAAGCTCGCGGTTGAGATAAAGCTCAGGCGAGTGCAGTGACGGCTCGTCTTGGGCGTTTCCATCAGAGTTTGTATCGCGAGCCTGGGAATCGCCGTCGGGGGGCGGCGAGGGTGGCTGGCTGATGACCGCTATGCGAATGGCGGCCGTTGGTTCGCCATTCGCCAGTGAATTTGAGGCGTCGCTTTCGGCGGATGTATCCATGATTTCAGGGTCAAGGGCGGAGCGTTCGCGAACGTCGCTTATGCTCATAGAAGGCCTTCTAAGCGTATACTAACGAGGTCCTGCAGTTAACGATAGCGGCGCGCGCGGTCGTCACAGAACCGTAACGGACGAAAGGCCATTGAAGAACCAGCAATTTGAGTAACGGTTCAGTCGTTAATACCGTATCATAAAATAGATGCTGGGCAGCGGAATGGCGCGGTTTCGATCCCTCAAGGGCCAAGTGATGCGGCGTAGCTTTGCCCCAATCCTGCTAATGGGCGCGATCGTCATGGCCGGATGCGCGGTTCGGCAGCCGGCTCCGGTGCCTGAAGTAGCGCTGGCGCCGCCGCGGCCGTTGCCATTCAAGGGCAGGCTGCTAGACGGTGAGCCGAGCGAGCTTCCACCCTCGGTGGCGATGTCGCTATCCAGCAATTCGCCGGTGACCTTTTCCTATCGCGAGGAGTTGAGCCACGACGAGTATCATATCCCGCTGTGGGTCTCCGCCTTCGATCCGGTTACCTACGTTGGCGCTCCGCTGGGCGATTACGGCGTGACGGCGTTTGCGACCTTGTCGATCATGGACGGCGACAAAGTGCTGGCCGACTATACCGCCAAGGCTCACGTGACCAAATCGTACAGCCTTTATTCGGAGCCGACTCACGCGGAGCTCGAACGCGCGGCGCGCGCCGCGGTGCGCGAAAAGATCGATCAGAAGCTCTACGGCGATTCGAATCGGCTGGCGCAGGCTATCACTGATTCGAACAAGCTGCCGGACATCCCGGTCGGCCAATGAAATGGCCGAAGGCCGGTCGGCGAACGAAGTGGCCGTGGGTGGCGACGCTGCTTTGTACTGCCTCAATGATGGCGACGGGATGCGCCGTCGCGGGTCATCCGTTTGACATGGCGCAGGCCGCCCCCGATCAAGCCATCATTTACGTGTATCGGCCGTACCACTACGGATCGTCTTTGCTGCGGCCGTCGGTAACCTGCGGTGACGAGACGATGCGGATCGGTCCGGGCGGCTATCACGCGTTTGTGGTGCCGGCGGGAAAGGTCACGTGCAGCGTGCAGACCGAGACGATGGACCAGGTTGAGATCGACGCGCAACCGCGGGTTTACTACATCCGAGAAGAATTTGGATGGGGCCTGATGACCGGCCATCCACATCTGAATCCGATCGATACCGACGAAGCGCAATCGGAAATACAGAGCTGCTGCGTGCAAGAGGACGCCAGCGCAAGCAATCGCTAACCCGGGGTGTGGACGAAAGTGGCGTGCCATGAGGCGCGGAACCAGGGGCGGCCGCCGTGCTCGCCGTAAACCTGCGCCTGTACGTACATCGTGCCCTGCCTGATCTGCGCGCTCAGATCGGTGACTTCGTCGACGCCGAACACTCCGCCGCCGCGTGCGGGCGGAGCGAACTCCTGGAACTGCAACAGGGCGCGCATCTGCGCGAAGCTGCGGCCGTCGGTCGACAGGACCTTGAGCATCCCCTGAGAATTGGTGACCATCCGACTGCGCATCATGCCCGCGTCGGCAAAAGTCAGCTGAAAGGGACCGTCGCCGACACGTCGATAGCAGAGCCGATAGGTTTTCGCGACCCACATGCCGAGCGGCGGTGCGCCGGGAAGCCGTTCAATCGAGTCGAGCTGCTGCACCACGCCTTCCCAGCATCCGCGAAAAATTTCGGGCAACGGAGGCGGCGCGGGAGCCGCTGGTGGCCGAATCTGGGCCTCAGGCTCGGGCGGTTCGGTATCGGGTACGGGCGGCGCGCCGCTGGGCTGCTGGACTGTTGGTGGCGGAGCTTCCTGTGGGAGCACGAGGGTTCCGCCCGGCTGCGATCGCGACGTATAGGGTTTGGCGGGCGCGACGGGTGGATTGTTCTGTTGTGCGGGGCCCGGCACTTCGAGTTGCGATTGGGCTCGTGCGTCGATTACGACGCACGCCACCAGCATCGAAATCAGCGCGAAAGCTATGGTGATTTTTCGAGACATCTAAAGAGCGAGCAGCCAGGACGCCATCGACCGTTCGGGCGGTATCTGCGGACCTGATTACGGTATCTCGCCAAGCCTCGGTCCGCCAGCGCGAGGCCACGGGCGGGCCTCATTGCGTTAATTAGATCAAACCGCGGGCGCGCGAAATCAGCCGGAATGCCGCGCATCATGATGCCTGCGCGCGTGTCCTCGACCGCCGGACTTTCGGGAGCCATTCTCCGGGCGGAAAGCGCTGCGAGAACGGACCAGCTCATCTTCCGAGTCGGTAGCGCTATCTCGCCGCTCGAGCGAGCCATTCATTTCCTCAGGGCTTTCCCAGCGACGCATAACCGAGTCGCCGATCGTGCCGCGCGCGCGTCCCGCTTCCATCTCCCGCTGACAGTCGATGCAATAGACAGCGAAGGGCAGGGCGTTCAGGCGGTTGAGCGGGATATCGGTTCCGCACTCTTCGCATTTGCCGTAAGCTCCCTTATCGAGGCGAGTGGCCGCCGAATCGATCGCCTTCAAGAGATCCTGCGAATGTTCGATGAGGCTCGCGTGGGTCTCGGCCTCGGCTTGCGAGCGCGCGATGTCGAGGTCGTCGCTGGGCTCGGTGGTCTTCTCTTCGACCTGACTGCGCCGCAGATCCTGGATGCGGGTTAGCAACGCGTTGCGCTGCTGAATCAGGATGTCGCGTAACGCCTCGATACGAGGCCGTTCGTTTTTCGCCAACTGTGCTTCCATTTGGTCCAACCTATCCTCTGGTGTCCTCAGGACTTCGTTCCGAGTCATCGCTTCAATGCATCCATCGTGCCGTCGTGTCGACGCAGCCTGATGCCATGCGGGTAACAGTTATTTCGCTACACTGACGGCGTCGACAAAACAGATTGGAAAAATTCATGACCAAACGTAATCCGATACTTTTGTAATTTTGCGTATACAACAGCCTCACCTACATCTGCCTTCTCTTAGCTCCCCACCGGCTTCAAGCAGCGGCGCCACAACGAGCGATGGGGAGCATGAGTCGAGCTGTGTTGCTCGATCGCCTCGGTGTGGTGCAAACGCCTTTGTGACGTTGGCTCATTTAGCGTCGCTTAAGCGCATCCGGTCTGACCTATTTTGATTCCAAATGATCACTCATACGGTTATCCGCACATTTCGTTGCAGATAGCCGCGGGTCTGTTCGAAGCGATCGCTATTGCGCCTTTAGCGCCGAGAAAGACCTATTCGAGCGCGTGCCGTGAAGCCGTCCGAGAACGGCACGAAAGATGAATTAGTGTTGAGTCAAGAAACGAGACGGACTTAGCGGTTCAATCGTAAGGAGGGGGCGGTCAGCGGACCGAGATTCACATGGAAGCTTTAGAAGTTGCTGTAACAGGAAAGCATTGCACGTTGCTCAAACCGGTGCGCGACCGCGAAGGCCACACACACTTCAGCGAACGGCCGCTAATTCTTCAGGAGATCAAAAATCTCGATCGTTGCATGTACCTGGTGAAGTTCGACGACGGCGCGACCACGTTTGTGTTCCCACACGAGATGGCCGTTTAGAAAAGCCAACCAACCACGGGTGGGGCGTCATTACCTCGGCGCTCTGCCCGTCATCCCTTGATCTCGCTATCCTTTGATTACGACGAACGGCTTCAGGCGGGCGACTCGCTGGCTGACTCCCGCGGCTTCCATCACTTCGACCACGTCGGCAACGTCTTTGTAAGCGCTCGGCATCTCTTCAGCGACGCTGGCTCTGCTCGGTGAGCGTAGATGAACGCCGAGAGCGGCCATCTCAGCAAAGATATCGCGGCCACGACTCTGCTTCTTGGCTTGCGCGCGACTCAGCACGCGGCCGGCGCCGTGACAGGTTGAGCCGAAAGTCTCGCGCATCGCACCGTCGAGTCCGAGCAGCAGGAACGAATAGCGACCCATATCACCTGGAATCAGAACCGGCTGGCCGATCTCGCGCAAGGCTGGAGGCAGCAACTGGCTCCCCGGGCCCAAAGCGCGGGTGGCGCCCTTGCGATGCACGCACAGATGGCGGCGCTTGCCATCAACGACGTGTTCTTCGAATTTGGCGACGTTGTGACAGACGTCGTAGATCAGCGACATACCGAGATCGCGCTCGCTGAGCGCGAGGGCTTGCAGAAAAGCGCGCTCGGTCAGATGCATCATGATCTGACGATTGCACCAGGCGAAATTGGCCGCAGCCGCCATCGCACCGAGATAGGCCTGGCCCTCGGGCGACTTGATTGGCACCGAAGCGAGCTGGCGATCGGGCAACTGGATTCCGTAAGTACTCATGGCTTTGCCGATCGCGCGGAGGTAGTCGTCGCAGGTCTGATGGCCGAGGCCGCGCGAGCCGGAATGAATCAACACCATCACTTGTCCGAGCTCGATGCCGAGCGCGCGGGCGGCATCGGGAAGATAAATCTCCTCGACGCGGCTGCATTCAAGGAAGTGATTGCCCGAGCCGAGCGTGCCGAGTTGTTTGCGGCCGCGTTGACAGGCCTGATTGGTAACGGCGTCAGGATCGGCCATCGCGAGACGGCCGCCTTCCTCGGTATGATCGAGGTCGGCCTGAGTTGCAAAACCGTTCGCCTTGGCCCATCGCACGCCATCGCGCAGAACATTTTTGAGCTGAGCGTCGGAGAGTCCGGGAATCGCGCCCTCAGAACCCAAGCCGGCGGGAATGGCGCTGAACAATGCGTCGGCCAGATGCGCGGCGCGCTCGGCGATATCGGAATAGTGAAGCTTGGTGCGAATCAACCGCACGCCGCAGTTGATGTCGTAGCCGACGCCGCCGGGCGAGACCACGCCTTCGTCAGCGTCGATAGCGGCAACACCGCCGATGGGAAATCCGTAGCCCCAATGGATGTCGGGCATCGCGAGCGAGTAGCCGACGATTCCGGGCAGGCAGGCGACGTTGGCGACCTGCTCGAGTGCGGGATCGTCGCGCAAAGATTCGAGCAGCCGTTCGCTGGCGTAGATGCGTCCCGGCACGCGCATCGCGCCGCGGCGCGGAATCTCCCAAAGGTAGTCGTGGATTCGTTTCAGTTGATGCATCGGTGCTTGTGCGACCGGAGCGAGATAGGTTTTTTATCGTGGCGAGAGGCGCGAAGCCAATCGTGCGAGCGGCTGCGTTTGCGGGCGCACGGCCGCGCGATCGGGGCGGCTGAATCGAATAGTCGTCAGCGAGAAGCTTCAGCGGGACGAATCACTGGCGCAGAAGTGGGATGCGCGGGAGGATGTTGCGCTCGATGATATCGGACCACATGTAGTGCTTGGCGGTTCTGCGTCCGGCTTTGCGGATCGAAGCTTCGCGATTAGGGCTGTTACGCAAGCGACCGAACAGCGCGAGGAACTCTTCGGGATCAGTAGTCTGAAGCACCAGAGCGTTGCGGCCGGCGATGGCGTAATCCTCGCCGGAGATCCCGGTGCAGGCGAGACCTTCAACCGCCATCGTTTCCAAGCCGACCAGTCCAAAGGGCTCGTGACCGCTGTTGGCGAGGACCGCGTCGGCGCCCTGCAGCAGCATCGGGCGCGCTTTTAGATCCAATGGAGAGCGCAGAACCAGAATCTCGGCGCCGTTGATGGTGCTCAGGGTTTCCAGCGTGCCTTCGATTCCCGGATCGTTGCGGCGTTCAGCTACGTGCAATCCCGCCGCGGCCGCAGCCGCCAGGACTTCGCCGCCGTAGGGCTCTACGCCGCCGCGCGCGACCAGCAGAGGACGCGCCCCCTGCTGCTTCAAGCGCGCGACGATCTCGAGTGCCATCATCCAGCGCTTGTCAGGGTCAAATCGTGCGACTTTGGCGAGCAGCAGACGATCGGCAACGCGCTGGCGAAGTTCCGCGACGGCGCCCGGTTCGGGCTGAATGAAGGCGTCGGCGGTAAGGCCGTTGGGGATGACCAGTGCTTCGGTTCCGCACTCGCGCATCCGATGCTTCATGTAGCGGCTGACGGTGGTGATGGTCGAAGCGGTGGCGAGCCTTTTCCAATCGATGCGATCGAAGCCGAAGGTGTTGTTGGCGTTCCACAGGATGGCGACGCGATCGCGCACGCCGGCGGAGCGCAGCAACCAATCGAGATGAAGCACGGCGTTGGCGGTCTGCCATTCCTCGGCGAGAATCAGCGCGAAGCCGCCTTCAGCAAGATGAGGCGACAACTGCGTCATCAGGAAGGGCGGCAGCGAAGCGGCGTAATCGCTGTGCTTGCCTTCTTCGCCGTCGTAGACACCGCCGGGATGGAATTGACTGATCCACTGACACCATCGATGAAGGGTTAAGCAGCCGCGCTGTTCCTGACCAGGGAGGCCTGCGTCGCCGACGAACCAAAGGTGGGTATCGTGGCCGAGGGATGCAAGTGATTCGGTTAGACCAGTAATGCGACTGGCAATCCCGCCGGCTGAAGAGTACGGGTCAGGGCCCTCGAAAGACAAAACGTGAATCTGCACTGTAGTGTCCCCTCCGTATGCGCGCTCGCGCCGGTCCCCCCAGTCAAAAGTCCTATCCGGTAGCGATCCGATCCTGGAGCGGGTTGGGATTCTCTTGGCTGACTAACAGTGTCTTGCAAACCAACAAGTTTATCAACAACAAACTAACATCTTTAATATGAAAAGTCGTGATTGGGTCTGGCCGGCAGCCGCGAGTGCGAAGGCTCGGGAATAGCTCCCCTGCGCTTGGAAAAAATAAGGCCGGGCGGTCTTAAGTCGTCTTGAGGGTCAGGCATTAGAGAGGATTGCGTTTGCGATCGCGCTGAGTCAACTCGGATCGGACCGAAACGAGTCCCCGAGGGCTGGGGCGATAGGCTATGTGACAACCTGGCGGACAATCAAAATGCCTGGAAACCCGGCGACGTCAGCTTAGGTGGCATGTACGTCACAATGAATGGCCCGTAGGCCATCACGATAAGGGCAACGGTGATCGCGATCCAGTAACCGAAGTTATCGAGACCAATCTGCCAACCGCGATTGTCTGGCGGGCGAATAGTTTCAGTCAGGGGAAGATCTTCCGCGGCGCGCTTCTCACCGAAGAACGCGGTCATGATGATGATCAGGAAGAACAGCATCACGGCGATAAACATCACGATGCCACCGAAGCCGGTCATCAGGCCGGGGACGTGCCATGAGGGCTCGAATTTTGCGTAAGCAGCGCGCGCCATCATGGTTCGCCGCGGCATTCCCCTGAGTCCACCCGACATCAGCCCGTGTGAGAGGAACATAACGCCGACAAAGTAGAGCCATCCTTGAAGGCGCGCCAAGCCTGGAGACCATAGGGTGCGATCCTGCAGGTAAGGCACCAACCAATACGCGATACCCATGTAGGAGAGTACTACGGCGGTGCCGACCGTCAGATGGAAGTGTCCGGGAATGAAGGCGGTATTATGAACTACCTGGTTGATGCTGTAGCTGGCATTGATCAGGCCGGTTGCGCCGCCGAGCAGGAAACCGATCATCGCGAGTACCTGAGCGGATAGTGAGGGATCTCGCCATGGGATTTTGAAGAACCACCCGATGAGGCCGCTGCCGCCGTTTTTGCGGCCGCCGATCTCGAGCGCATACATCACCGAAAACGCGGTCATCAGGCTCGGAAAGAACACGCCAAAGGTCAAGGCCGCGGCGATGAACTTAAACGTGGGAGAAATCCCCGGATCGCTGAACTGATGATGAAAGCCGACCGGGATCGACAAGCACAGAAACATCAGGAAGGCGACCCTGGTCAACGGATCGCTGAAGAGCTTGCCGCCCGCCTGCTTTGGCACCATGCCGTACCACGAGACGTAAACCGGCAGCAGCCAGAAATAGACGATAGGATGGCCGGTGTACCAAAAAAGCGTCCGGCTGAGCAGCGGGTCGCTACCGTGAATCAAGCCGAGCGACCATGGAAGCAGTAGCACTACCACTTCGATCGCGATCCCGAGCGACGCGATATCCCACATCCAGTAGGTGACGAGCGACATATAAGCGAGCAGGGGAATCCGTTCGCCGGGATGCTCGCGGCGCCATCCGTAATGGGCGGCGAAGAGCGCGAACGATGTCAGCCAGGTGCTGATCACCACCAGCGCGAGCCCGAGATAAAAAGTCCAATGCGCCTGGAGCGGCGGATAGAAGGTATAAAGCACGCTGGCCTGATTGGAGAAGATCGCGTACGAGGCCATCACGGAGCCGAGCAGCAGGGTCCAGAGTGCGGCCTGCAGCAGCGCTGGGTTGAGTTTGCGATTGAAGCCGCGCGCGGTAGTGAGCGCCATGAAGCCGTTGGCGAAGGCCGAGGTCAGCACGAGCGCGTTGAACACGCCGTGCACGGTCAGGCCCTGATAATAGCCGTGCATGCCGGGGATCGAATTCATGGTGTCGACACCGGCATAGTTGAGTGCCTGTCGGAGGCCGTGCAGCACGCCAACCGACAGCACGGCGAAGCCGAAATAGATGTTCCACTTGACGAACGAGCGCTCGTTGGCGGCGAGTTCGTAAGCCTGCGGACTGGAAACGATTGGTGTACTCACTTCACCACCGTCTTATTCACGACTATCTTGCCGTACATAAATTGATGGCCGAGACCGCAATACTCGTGGCATAGCAGCAGATGGGTGCCCGGCTTATCGAAACGATAGGTGGTACGCGAAATCTGCCCCGGCACCAGCATCAGGTTGATGCGAGTGCCGTCGACGTAGAAGCCGTGATCGATATCCACTGACGTCGCAAGAAATGTCACCTCGGAGCCTACGGGTATCTCGATGGTCTTCGGGGTAAACGACCAGGCCTTGCCGATGATCACGGCCTGGTATTTTCCCGGAGCGATTTGGTGCAATCCCGGATGATCGAATGGTGGCGTTTCCCGCACCTTGGCTGGGTCGATCATACCTGCGACACCCGGCACACGGAGGTTCATCGCCAGGCCGGCGTAGAGCAATGCGTTAAGAAACAGTATCAAGACAACTGCCGAGAGGCCGAGAAAGATTTCCTCGTAACGTTCGATCTTCATCGCATCAGCGCGCGAGCAGCAGGAAATAGCTGGCGCCCCACATCGCGCTCAACACCACGAGGTAGACCAGCATGATGAACAGCGTGCCGGTGGGAGGCGGCAAATCCGGTTCGATTTCTTCCATCAACGATTTCTCTGCCAAGGCGATTAACCAGCGTCCGAGTGACGACTCCCGGATTGCGTTTGATCTGCACCCACGATCAACAGATCGCGGAATAGGCGCACGAATAGCCAGATTCGAAATTAACTATTGGTTGAATGATCGGACGCGCCCCCCCTGTGGCGAACGTTTACTTTCGCAGCGGTTCACTTGTCAACTCCCGGACGGCCAGCGCGAAATCGCTCTGTTCACCAACCGAAGGCGACCGATCCAGTGTACTGATTGAAGCCCTCACCGTTGCCCATCTGGTTGTAGCGCCATTCGGCACCGACGAAAGATCGGTCGAGAATTTTCTGGATCGGCGCCACTGCGAGGCGGCTTAGGGCGAGCTCGGTGCCGAAGCCGAAAGCGCCACCGCCCTGGAGGTCGGCGTCGGTGTGACGGTATCCGGCTCCGGGCTGATCGCCCTTAACCACGACTGGCGTGCTGAGCATGCTGATATAAATCGCCGGTCCGGCCAGCAGATAAGGCTTGGCCCACGCCCAGGGCTCATATCCGAACAAGGCGGGATCCACGTGATACTGCACGGTCGGCACGATCTGGACGGTCTGGAGCCAGGTGCTTTGCGGACCGACCGCGGGAGCCAACTGGCTCAGAAGATTCGCCGAGGTGACCGCATGATTGCCGAGAGTGGCTCCAGCCAAGAGCTCACCGCTGACGAAGCCGCCCGGAATTCCGTCTTCATGATCGAGCAGGCGATGATTCAAAAACGCGCTGTAGAAAAATCCGCCAGGCATTTTATAGGGCGATTCGGACCATCCGGTTCTGAAGCCGACTTCGAACGGCAGCTGATTGCGCTTGTTTTCGACGTTGGCGATACGCGTTTGTAATTGCGGCACATCCTGCTGGAGCGCGGCGACCGGCCGGGCGGTTCTATCGAGTTGCTGTTTGAGTGCCCCAATTTCTTCGGTTTGAGCGGAAAGCTGATTCTGAATCGCGCGATTCTGTTGCTCGAGTTGACGATTTTCTTGCTCGAGCAATTCGAGACGCGCTTCGAGCGCGCGTTCCGACGCCTTTCGTTTGGAGCTGCTGGCGGCTCTGAGCGTCTGCGGTGTACAGATTCCGACGACCGCCAGCGTCACCACCGCTACAATCAGTCGCGTTGTCATACTGCTGTTCATCTATTCCATAACCCCCTTCCCCGGTAGCGTTGCGATGAGCAGAACACGTGCCACGAGCCCGACATCAAAATTAATGACTAATCCGTTGCTGCCGGCGATCATTCCCGGCCTACCAGTGGTCCCTTTGGCGTCACGTCTGCTCCCTTTGGAGTCGGCTTGCCGTGAACGCGAAGAATGATGGCGCGCCCGAGGGACAGAGTCCTCGCGCCAAAGCACCGAATCGTCAGGCATATTTGCTAGCAATTCACGTTCGGACTCAGATCGGACGCGGTCAAAATTCGAGCGTGGGCCTTTCGATTGCGTATTTGCAGTCGCGGTGACGGCGGCCTAGGTTGAACCGAAAACACGGCTTAAGAAGGAGCGCTATGGATTTCGAGCTCACCACCGAACAGATCGGATTTCGCGATACGGTGCGCCAATTCGCTGAACGCGAGGTTCGTCCGATCGCGGAAGAACTCGACGCCAGGGGCGAGTTTCATTACGCGCTGGTGCCGAAGATGGCGGAGCTGGGATTGTTCGGCGTGATATTTCCGGAAAAGTACGGCGGCTTGGGCGTCGACACGCTCACCTATAGCCTGGTGCTGGAGGAGCTGGCGCGAGTGGATTCGTCGGTTGCGGCGACGGTCGCTGGCCAAGTGAATCTGTGCGGAGATCTGATCTATCGGCTGGGGACCGAGGCGCAGCGTGACAAGTGGCTGAGACCGCTGATTCGCGGCGAGATGCTGGGCGCATTCGGTCTAACCGAACCGTCGGCGGGTTCGGACGCGGGCGGCACTAGGACTCGGGCGGAGCGGGTCGGCGACAATTGGGTGATCAACGGCAGCAAATGTTTTATTTCGAACGCGGGCACGCGGATGAAAGAAATCGTGGTGATCGCCGCCGTCACCGGAAGTGGGCCGAGCGGAAAAAAGTTAACCAGCGCGCTGGTGGTCGAAAGCGGGACGCCGGGATTCCGCGCCGGCAAGCAGTATCGCAAGATGGGATGGCGCTCATCGGCGACGGCGGAACTGATTTTCGAGGATTGCCGCATCCCGGCCGCGAACCTGCTCGGAGTGGAAGGGCGGGGCTTCAAACAATTTTTAGAAACGCTCAACCTGGGACGAATCGCGATCGCGTCTCTCGGCGTTGGTCTCGCGCAGGGATGCCTCGAGATGGCGCTGGCTTACGCCAAGAATCGCGAGCAGTTCGGGCAGCCGATCTCGAAGTTCCAGGCGATCCAGTTCAAGCTCGCCGATATGGCGGTGAAGGTGGAGCTGGCGCGGCTGATCACGCATAAGGCGGCGGCGCTGCGCGATTATGGCAAGCCGTTCGCGATGGAAGCGGCGATGGCGAAGCTATACGGGGCGGAAATCGCGACCGAGGTATCGCATCAGGCGATCCAGGTGCACGGCGGGACCGGCTTCATGGACGATTGCGCGGTATCGCGGTTCTATCGCGATGCGCGGATTTTGGAGATCGGCGAGGGAACGTCGGAGATACAGCGGTTGGTGATCGCGCGGAATTTGGGATGTTGAGGGCCGAGCGGCCTGATCACTTTCACTTCGTCGCTACTTTTTTTGGTCATCCTGAGCGAAGCGACGGCATCGCCGGAGCGCAGTCGAAGGATCTACGTGAAGCGATTATCTGGAGCCGTTGGGGGACAGTCAGAAAATCGCTTCGCGTAGATTCCTCGCTCCGCAGACTCCGCTCGGAATGACAAGAGAGGTCGGTCGCTTCCG
>DATJOQ010000075.1:0-2383 GCA_035506935.1 Binataceae bacterium (SeqCode)
CCGTTCTGGCCCGCGATACCGACCTGAGGCGAGCCGGCTGCCTGGCTTTGCTTGTAAAGGTTCTGGCCGATCGGATCTAAGCCCGCCGGATTGAGAAACCTGACCACCTGGAGTTGCCCGACCTGAGTCGGCGTGGTCTGATTTCCCACCATTACCGAAACCGTTCCGTCGGGTCCGACCGTGAGATTGTTCGAGCCCTGTGGAATCGTGATACCTGGCATCAGCGTGTAACCGTCGAGTGTCACCAGCCGGCCGTTCTGGTCGAGGCGGAAGCTGCCGTCGCGGGTGTACGCGATCGATCCGTCGGGCATCGTGACCTGGAAAAATCCGTCGCCCTGGATTGCCATGTCCAGCGGATTTCCAGTTTGGTCGAGCTCACCTTCGGTGAAGAGTTTGTCGACCGCAGCGGTGTGGGTTCCGAGCCCGATCGATTCTCCGGTCGGCACCTGGCTAACCTGCGACGACTGGGTTCCCGCCTGCCGCTCATTGACGTAGAGCAAGTCCTGGAATCGGGCTCGCGATACTTTGAACCCTGGGGTCGAGGCATTGGCCAGATTGTTGGAAATCACCTGGATCTGTGTTTCCTGCGCCTCCATCCCGGTGGCCGCTATCGACATTGCTTGCAGCATTATTCCGCTCTCCTACTCACGCCTGCAGCGTAAAAGTTTGAATCGCGCGCTGTTGCGTATCATCGATGGTATGAACCGCGTTAATCGCCGACTCGTAGCTGCGCATGATGCTGACCATGTTGGTTGCTTCGGTAATCGGATTGCCGCCCGACTCCTCGAGAAAACCCTGGCGCAGTTGGCTGTCGGTGGCCTCCGGCAAGGGATCGTCGCTTGAGCTTCCATAGAGTGAGCTTCCGATTGGAACGAGCGTGGCGCCCTGCGGGTCGGCGATCGAGATTTTTGTTGTGAGTTGACCGTTGACGCTGATCGAGCCGTCGCCCGCGATCGTGATCGGTCCCGCCGGCAGCGTGATCGTGCCGCCGCTAGCGCTCATCACGGGCTGTCCGGCCGCGAGCAGCGCTCCGTCCTGGGTCATCTCGAGCTGGCCGTTGCGCGTGTAGGCCTCGCCGCCGTTGTCGGTCTGCACCCGGATAAATCCGGAGCCGACCACCGCGACGTCGAGCGGCCCGCCGCTATTGCGCAGCGGACCCTGGGCCATATCGAGCGTGGGCGAAGCGGGGACGCTGGCGTACTGATACGGAGACGGCGCCTGCTCCACGGCCTGCGGGGCGAGCTCGAAGCGGCGAAAGCCGGGTGTGCCGCTATTGGCCATGTTGTGCGCGCTGATATTTAGCGCCTCGACCTTGCTCGCGGCGCCAGAGGCAGCCAGATACAAGCCGTTCATTTGACCTCCCGTTCGCTGATCGCTGAGCGTAATTTGCCCAACGCGCCCTTGATCGTGCGCGCGACGCTGCTGGCCGATTGTTCGAGCACCGCGGCGATTTCCGCCACCGTCAGTTCCTCGAAGTAGTAGAGCGTCAGGGCAAGGCGCTCGCCGCTCGAAAGTGTGTACTCCATCATTTCGCGGACTTCCGCCGCTTCCGCCGGGTCGATACGATTCGCCCCTTCGGTGTCGGGCAGCGCGTCCGATTCGATGTCGACGGTGGGCGGAGTCAGCACCTCGTCGCCGAGCCTGCCAACCGCGCGCAACGCAAGATTGATTTCGCGCATGACCGCTCCGTGAACGTGTGAGCGTGCAAACACGCCGAAGCCCACGCCGCGATTCGGATCGAAGCGCCGCGCCGCCATCAGCAGGCCGTAGGAGCCGGCCGACAGCAGATCCTCACGCGTCAATCCGATTCGCGAGGAGAGCCACACGCGATCGACCTGCTTGGCCACCAGCGGCAGATAATTCTCGACCAGCCGGGCAACCTCGTCTGACGAAAGTCGTGCTGCGATCGGCGCGTCGAAATCTTCGATAGTTTCGGCCAAAGCGCTGTAGGGCTTCATCCGATTCTCCCCACGATCGTCGGGTTCACGCCGGCCGGAATATCGGTCGCGCCCAGCACCACCAGATGCTTGGAAGCGCGCCGCGCGACGCGTTCAAAAATTCGCCGGATTTGAGGCGACACCACGATCGTCGGCGCCTCCATCGTGTTGGCCGCGCTCTGGCCCGCGGCCTTCGAAATCGCCTCGCTAACCTGGCGCGGGATATTGGGATCGAGCGGCATCTGCTGGTCGGCCGCGGCGGCGGCAAAGAAAGGTTCCTCGAGCGCCGGATCGACTACCAGCACCGGCAGGCTGCCGTCGGGACGGCGCAGCGGCTCACAAATTATTCGGCCGATACGCGGGCGAATTCGCTCAACCACTTCATTCGGGTCTTTGGAACCGCCCTCGGCCGCCATCGCTTCGAGGATCAAGGGGAGGTCGCGCAC
>DATJOQ010000076.1:0-4189 GCA_035506935.1 Binataceae bacterium (SeqCode)
CGAGGCGATTTCATAACCGGCCAGACCATCGCGATCGATGGCGGCGAGACCATGGTGTGATGCAGACGATTACTGGAAAACCCAATGGCCGGTTGGATGCATCGCGCGCAGCCAAACAAAGTACCAAGAGCCGCATAACCAACGGAGCGGGCGACCTTTTCGTGCGCAGCGGTTTTCACGGTACGTCGATGCGTGACGTCGCCGATCGCGTCGGACTGCGCGCCTCCAGTCTCTACCGTCACGTCAAAAGCAAGCAGGAACTGTTGCTGCGAGTGCTCGAACGCCTGATGGACGAATCGCTTGACGGCGCCAGAGCGGCGATCACGGCCAGCGACGACCCTCGCCAAAATGTCAGCCTGCTGGTGCGCTCCAACATCGGTCTGGCGCGCCCCAACGAAACGGCGCTGCTACAGTCGGAGCTTAAAAATCTCGCCCCCCATTTTCGCCGCCGAATTATTCGCAAGCAGGACGAGTATCGCCGGCTGTGGCTCGCGGTGCTGGAAAAAGGCGTCGCCCAGCGGGTTTTTCAAATCGAGGATCCGAAGCTGGCCTTCTTCGCCGTGATCGGCGCCCTCAACTACGTTGAACATTGGTTCAATCCTTCTGGTCGGCTCAATCGCGAGCAAGTCGCCGAAGTTTTCAGCAACTGGGTGCTTCGCTCGCTGGGAGCGCGATGACCGTAAAACTTAACGCGAAAATTGATCACGTCGGAATCGCTGTCGCCGATTTGGCGGGCGCGGCGAACGCGATGCAGACGTTGGGCTTCGCTTGTACCGAGCAGGGACAGCTGGACGCGTCGCCGATGCAGGGTTATCCGGGGCTCAATGCACGCTGGGCCTTCTATGGTTCCGGTGGCGAACGTTCACCGCTTTTGCTGCTCCAGCCCTTGAGCGCGGAAGGGCCAATTCACGATTTTCTGCGCGCCCGCGAAGGCGGCGCGCAACACCTCGCCTTCGCAGTTGACGATCTCGACCAGGTTCACGCCACCTTGTCGCGCGCCGGCGTGCGCTTCGCGCGATCGGAGCCCTTCGTCGATCCGGATGGCAACCGCTCGCACTTTTTTTCGATCGCAGCAATACCAGGATTGCTGTTCGAGCTGATCCAATGGGCTAAGCGCCCGGCTTAGAGCTTCGCCAAAGCGTAAGGTCGGATGCCTGCGGAAGCGATAATTTCGCAGGTCAGCCAGCGTCCGCCGAGCCGGGATTTCCTCGCCACTTGACATCAGCTCGTTAGTTGTGGGAACGTCCGAACGAACGTTCGGACGCATGCTATCGAAGCCGTGCGCCGACAACTTACGATCATGGACTCAAACAGATCTCTCAGTGGACGCCCAGCCCGGGCCGCAACTCCTCCCGTCAGCAGGAAGAATCAAATCGACAACAGCGCCGCCGAACTTTTTGTCCGCAACGGTTATGACGGCACCTCGATGCGAGATCTGGCGCGGAACTTGGGAGTTCGCCCTTCCAGTATCTATGGCCACGTGAAGAGCAAACAGGAACTGCTCTTCAGGGTCATGGAGCGTCTGATGGACGAAGTGCTTGCGCGGGCCAACGGTGCGATTCAATCTGGCGGCTCGCCGCAGGAATTGGTGCGGAAGCTGATTCAGAGCAATATCAGTCAATCGGGTCCGTACGAAACCGCACTTTTACAATCCGAATTGAAGAATCTTGAACCTCATCATCGGGCTTTGATCGGACGCAAGCAGAAAAAATATCGGGATCTTTGGCTGCGGGTGTTAAACGACGGCGTCAAAAGCGGCGCTTTCAATATAAAAAATCCGAAGCTGGCGTTCTTGGGAATCGATGGGGCGCTTATCCACGTCGAGCGCTGGTTCAGCCCCTCTGGTCGCCTGAGTCGCCCGCAAGTGGCCGACGTGTTCGTCGACTGGGTATTAAAATCATTGGGCTTTCACGAAACCAATACCAACCGCAGCGGAGATGTTAGTAATGCGAAAAGGACAAGACTACGTCGACAAACTAAGTCAACTTAGAAGCCGCGTCTTTGTACAGGGCAAACTGGTCGAGAATCTGGCGGAGCATCCCTTGTTCCAGTCAACTATCTTCGCCTGGGGAAAATGGATCTGCGACGCCGCTTTTGAGCCAAACCTGCGGCGCCTGATGACGGCCAGGTCCGACTTGACCAACGATGACGTACATATTTTCTGGCACATCCCGAAGGACACCGAGGGGTTGCTGCAAAATTTCGACGCTGCTCTCAAGCTGGCCGAACGCGCACCGATTTCTGGCTATGCAAGTATTGCGCGCGACGAGCTCGCCGGTCTTTTGTCGGTTCTGCCGGAGGTCGACCGCAAATATGAGACAGACTATACCAGCCGTCTCAAGGCGTATCTGCGCGATTTTCAACGCCGTCAAGTCATCGGCTCTGCCGCCATCACTGACGTAAAGGGCGATCGCAATCTGCGCCCGGCCGAACAACCTGACCCCGATATGTATTTGCATGTCGTCGAAAAGCGCAAAGACGGCGTCGTTGTACGTGGAGCCAAGGCGCACACCACTGGTGGCGTGATTTGCGAAGAACTTGTCGTGATCGCGCAACGGGCAATGCGGCAGGACGACACTGACTATGCGATAGCTTTCGCGATCCCATCCGACACTCCGGGCATCACGCTGGTCGCCAGAAGTGTCAATATGCCGCCTGACGCGGCCCAGGCTCCGCTGAGTCATGGCGGCGCAGTGGTCGAGTCGTTAACCATATTCGACGACGTCTTCGTGCCCAACGAGCGGATTTTCCTGTGCGGCGAGGCTGAGTTCTGTGGCGATATCGCCAACAACTTTGCCACTATCAACCGCCACGGCTATTTGGGAACGGATTACGGCAAACTGGAACTCTTCATCGGCGCCGCAGCTCTCATCGCGGAATACAACGGAGTCGGCGATAAACATCATGTCAGAGACAAGATAACCGAGATGATAAAGCTTGCGAGTAGTATATACGCACTCGGCATTGCCGCTGCATTGAGAAATACTGTAATTAACGGAGTAGCTTTTCCCGATCCAGTTATGACTAATGCGGGCAAACATCTAACAATGGAAGCGCATTACATTTGCACTCGCCTGCTGAACGAAATAGCGGGCGGCGCTCCAGTGACTCTCCCTTCAACCGCAGATCTGTCTCATCCGGAAGTGGCCCCGTTCATTGAGAAATATTTCAAAGCCGCGCCCGGTGTTTCCGTAGCCGATCGCATCAAACTGCTTCATTTCATCGGCGATCTCTGTTCATCAGAATACGCTGGCTGGTGGTACAACGAGATTATTCACGGCTCGGGCTCGCCCGCCGCTGAGCGCGTGCAGATGTATCGTGAATTTGATATCGAATCGACCAAGCGGCTGGTGAAAGCACTAATCGATTGAGTCTGTAGGGCGAGGCAAGAAGGATAGTCCGGTGACCACAAGCACGAGAACACAATTGGACCCGGCGCTCCTGGCGATTCTGGCCAATCGCTTCGACACTATCTGCCGCGAGATGACGAACACTCTGCTTCGTGCCGGGCGTTCCGCGGTTCTCAACGTGGCGCGCGACTTTTCCTGCTCGCTGGTAACAGGAGACAATCAACTACTTGCCGCCGCCGAAGGTTTGCCGGTGCACGTATTCGGTTCGCAATTCCTCACACAAGCGATGTGCGAGCTGCATCCGGATCGCGCCGAGGGCGACGCGTTTATCCACAACGACGTGTATCTGGGTAATACTCACAGCGCCGATCATACGATCCTGGTGCCGGTGTTCGTTGAAGGCGAACATCTGTTCACCGCCTGCGCGAAGGCTCATCAAGCCGATTGCGGTAACAGCATCCCGACTACCTACATGTTTTACGCGCGCGACGTTTATGAAGAAGGCGCGCTCAATTTTCCTTGTGTACAAATTCAAAGAAATTACAAGGACATTCAGGACATCATTCGCATGTGTCAGCGCAGGATCCGTGTCGCTGACCAATGGTATGGCGATTATCTGGCAGCGCTCGGCGCTGCCCGTATCGCGGAGCGTCGGCTCAAGGAATTAGTCGCGAAGTACGGCCGCGCCACGGTACATCAGTTCGTAACCGAATGGTTCGACTACTCTGAGCGCCGGATGATACACGCGATCCGCCAATTGCCGGACTGCGACCTGGTCGGCAACGGCGCGCACGATCCGTTTCGCGGCGCGCCTGAAGGAATCCCCCTCAAGGTCAAAG
>DATJOQ010000077.1:0-9540 GCA_035506935.1 Binataceae bacterium (SeqCode)
TCGATCCGACCGTGCCGCACAACGCCGGCAGTTTTCGCCGCATCACGATTCACCTGCGCGAGAACTGCGTAGTCGGAATTCCGCGCTTTCCGGCTTCGTGCTCGGTCGCTACCACCAACGTTGGCGATCGATTGATCAACATCATGCAGGCGGCTTTTGCCGAAGCCGATGAAGGCGCCGGGCTGGCCGAGGGCGGTCTCGGGATGGGGCCCGGATGGGGCGTGGTCTCCGGCAAAGATTCGCGCCGGAGCAACGCGCCGTACGTGAATCAGCTTTTCATGACCACCAACGGTGGGCCCGCCAGCCCCAAAAATGACGGGTGGGTAAATTTCGGGCTTCCGGTCGGCGGTGGCCTGCTCTATCGGGACAGCATCGAAATCGACGAACAAAAATATCCGATGATCTTTCGCGAGTTCCGTTTTCTGCCGGACTCGGGCGGCGCCGGACGTTTCCGCGGCGGTCCCGCGGCCAGAGTCGTCTACGGCCCGCATCATGGCACGATGACGGTGATCTACCCGCTCGACGGCCATCAGACGCCGGCCCAAGGTGTGCGCGGCGGGAGCGCAGGCAGGCTCGCTTATGCCGCCAAGGTCGATAGCGAGGGCAAGGAGGTTCTTCTGCCTCCGGTCTCAGCGGAAGAGATTCAAGCGGGCGAGTATATCGTGGGCGTAGGCACTGGCGGGGGTGGGTATGGGGATCCGCTGGATCGTGCGCCCGCACACGTACTCAAAGACGTGGTCGAGAAGTGGATTACCGAGACTCAGGCGAAAGACGTATACGGAGTTGTCCTCGGCAAGAACAATGGCTCGCTCGAAGTAGATACAGAATTGACTAATCAGTCTCGCGAAAATCTGCGCCGCTCGCGACCGAAAAAACCGCGCGCCTAAACGGGGCCAAAGCAGAGTCGTCTGGCGAGGTGTCAGCTATCGTGAAGCCCGTCCGTGACGGAGCAGCTTACCCGGCAGTGGGCCGTCGGCCGCGACCTGATCTTGGCCTTCGCGGCGGATGATCTTGCCGTTGACGATCACGGCTTCGATTCCGGCCGCGTCAGACACCAGGCGATCCTGTCCCGCGGGCAAATCGTAGACGCGGCGAAGCGGACCGGCTTCCACCTTGTCCGGATCGAAGATTGTCACGTCGCCGGCTAATCCCGGGACCAGCCGGCCGCGGTCGCTGATACCGAAGACTTCTGCCGGCCGCGCGGTCAGCATCCAAATCGCGCGTTCCATCTTTATCGCGCGTTTCTCGCGCACCCATCGCCCCAGCAGATAGGTCGCGAAGCAGGCGTCGCAGAGCTGACTCGCGTGCGCGCCCGCATCGGACAGTCCGAGCACGGTATCTTTCGCCGCGAGCAGGTCGGCGACGTCGTCTTCGACGTTGTTCATGATCGCCATGCGGAAGCGCGCTTCGAGATTCGTCGCCAGCGCCAGGTCGAGCGAAAGATCAACCGGATCGACTCCGCGTTCACGCGCGACTTCGGCCAGGTTGCGTTCCTCGAGCGCGGGTTCGCTCGCACACTGAGAGATAACCGTGTGGTCCCATCGGTTGGCGAACGGACTCTTGCCGTCGACGCCCGCGCGCGCCTTGAACGCCTTGCGGAACTCGGGATCGGCGTAGAGCTTCTTCTTGCCTTCGAAATCGGCCTCCGACACCGGGCGGAAGAGCGACATGCTCTCGAAGATGAACGGCGCCTTGTACTGAAATTCAAAATTGAGCGGACGACAGGTAACTTGCGGAATGACTTCGAGCCCCCGTTCGCACAGCTTCTGCGAATTTTTGAGCAGCGTGTGATGGTCGGCGTTGGGGCCGGCCTGCATCCCGGCCAGAAGCGCGGTCCAGGTTATCGGCCGATGGATCTCCGCGGCGATTTGCTCGAATTCCGGCAGGAACAGCTCGCGCCCGACCGTCACTTGCATCAGGCCCTCGCGCTTCTCGCCGAGCACTGAAGCCAGCGCTTTTATTTCCGCGAGCTCCGCCGCGCGGCTGGGCACCGGTTTGCCGTTGTAGCCGACGTGGGTAACCGCCTTCGAGGTGGCGAACCCAACCGCTCCGGCGTCGAGGCCGCGGCGCACCAGCTCCCGCATCCTGGCGATCTCCGCTTCGGTTGCGGGCCGTTCGGTCGCATCCTCGCCCATTACATAAATGCGAATCGGCGTATGGCCGATCAGCGCGCCGACGTTGATCGCAGAGCCACGGCGTTCGACCTCGTCCATGTACTGCTCGAAAGTTTCGAACGGCCAGTCGTATCCGAGCCCGGTCTCCAGCGCCTTCAGACTCATGCCTTCGACATTTTCGAGCGTGCGCATGATCAGGCCGCGATGCTCCGGATGGGTCGGCGCGACGCCGAAACCGCAGTTGCCCATCACCACCGTGGTGACGCCGTGCCACGGCGAAATCGTCATCATGCGATCCCACATGATCTGCGCGTCGTAATGCGTGTGAATATCGACGAAACCGGGCGACACGACCTTGCCCTTGGCGTCGATAGTTTCGCTCGCCGAGCCTGTGGCCTTGCCGATCGCAGCAATCTTGCCGTCCTTGATCGCGAGGTCTCCCGCTATCGGAGCGCCGCCGCTGCCGTCGTAGATAGTGCCGCCGGTTATTTTGACGTCATATTCTGCCATCAGATTTTGCCTCGCGGAGAGCCGGTCCGTTCGCCAATCAGGCGTCACGGCCGAGAATCGAACGCGCCATTAGACCTGTCTTCACGATATCGAATCGCACGCTCGCCGGTCCAGATCTCCGTCGCGCGTGCGCCGCTCATCGTTTCAGGTTCAGCAGTTTGCGCGCGACCACCCAGCGATGGACCTCTGACGGCCCTTCGTAAATCCGCATCAGGCGCACCGCGGAAGCCATCAGCTGCAGTGGCAGTTCCTTGGTCATGCCCATCGCGCCGAAGGTTTGCATCGCGCGGTCGATTATTTCCCAGGCCATCTCGGTGCCGAAAACCTTGATCATTGAAGTTTCGCTTCTCGCTTCGAGCCCGCGATCAACCTTCCAAGCCGCGTCATACGTCATCAGGCGGCAGGCGTGGATCCGCGTGGCCGCGTCAGCCACCCACCACTGGATGGCCTGGCGCTCGGAAAGGGGCGCGCCGAACGTGGTGCGCTGCGAAGCGTAGTCGCACATCATGTCGAGTGCGCGCTGCGAGAGACCGACGCACCATGCCGCCATCTGGATGCGCCGGGTCGACAGCCTGAGCTGCATCGGCGCGAACCCGCCGCCTTCCTTGCCCAACAATCTCGAGGCGGGCAGGCGCAAGTCCTCGAGCGCGATCTCGTAAGTGAAGTGACCACCGATCATCGGGATTTTTCGAACCACGTTAAATCCCGGCGTGCCGCGATCGACAATAAAGGCCGAGATGCCGCCGCGCGCGCCCGCGCTCTTGTCGGTGACCGCCATCAGGATCGTGAAGTCGGCGTCGGCTGCGCGGCTCACCCAGATCTTGCGACCGTTGATTATCCATTGATCGCCGTCGCGCACCGCGCGAGTCGACATCGCGCTCGGATCCGCGCCTGCGCCCGGCTCGGAAATTCCGATTGCCGAGACCATCTCGCCGCGGATGTAGGGCTCGAGGTAACGCTTTCGCTGCTCCTCACTCGCGGTCGCGAGCAGCATCCGCAGATTCGGCGAATCCGGCGGCAAGGTATAAGGCGTAACCGTTTTTCCGATCTCTTCGTTGACCCCGATCATCGCCTCGGTAGGCAAGTCTGAACCGCCGACGTCTACCGGCGCGTCCAGGCCCCATAATCCGAGTGCGCGCGATTTCTGGTCGATCGCGCTTCGTTCGTCGGAAGTCAAAATCGCGCCCTGGCCTGAGGCCTCGCGCTCGAGCACGATCTTCTCGAGCGGCATCAAGTCCGCCTGCACGAAACGCTGCACCAGATCCTTCAGCATCTGGTGTTCTTCACTCAACGCGAAATCCATCGCCATTTATTTCCAATTCAGGGCTGCGTAACGTTGCGGTTGATCGTGCGAAAGGGATGTAAAATTACTCGCCGATTACCTTGATTAGAATCCGCTTCGGCCGGCGGCCATCGAATTCGCCATAGAAGATTTGTTCCCATGGACCGAAGTCGAGTTTACCGGCAGTGATCGCGACCACTACCTCGCGGCCCATCACCTGGCGCTTGTGATGCGCGTCGCCGTTATCTTCGCCGGTGCGATTATGATGATAGCGCTCGGGACTCGCATCGAACGGCGCCAGCCATTCGAGCCATCGCTTGTAATCCTGATGAAGGCCCGGCTCGTCATCATTGATGAACACGGAGGCGGTAATGTGCATCGCGTTAACCAGGCATAATCCCTCGCGCACGCCGCTTTCATTCACGGCTTTCTCAACTTCGCCGGTGATGTTCACGAAATCCATCCGATTGGGCACTTTCATCGTGAGATACTTGGTATGCGACAGCATGCGGCACAAACTCCTCGGCTGATTGACAGCACTATATCTAGCAGATTTGGGTCGCATCAGTATTTTCGAGACGCGGTGCTTTCCAGAGGTTAAGATCATTGTGCGAGCATGCAGGTAGTGCATGGCATGCAGACGGCACAAGCGCGAGATTCGTCAAGCCAGACGGCGATTGATCTAGTGCAACCCACACGACGGATGAGGTGGTCGATAATGATCGGCGTGGCGCTGTTGGCGGCGTCGATGCGCCTCGCACCGCTGGCACGTTCGGATCTCGCGCACGCGTTTCGTCCCGACGACTCGTTCGAGTATCTGCAATTGGCGGACGGGATACGCCACGGATGCGGTTTCGCGCGGCTAATTCAGGGTACGTGCAGGCCGGCCGAAATTCTGCGCACGCCGGGCTATCCGCTTTTTCTCGCCGGAGTTGACGGCAGCATCCGTTGGGCGATCGCGGCGCAGGCGATTCTCGGAGGTATCGTTTGCCTGATGGTTGCGGCGTGGATCGCAGGCTACTGGAATTTCTCCGCGGCTATCGCCGCGGAGCTGCTGATCGCGTTCGATCTTCCGTCGATCGTGATGTCGAACGAAATAATGTCCGAAGCGCTGTTCCAGTTTGTGTTGGTGATAGCGCTTTTTCCTGTGCTGCTGGCTGCCGCGCGAGGACGCAAAGCCGTGTTCACGGCGGCGATCGCCGGCTTTGTGGCAGGGATTGCGATATTGGTGCGCCCAATTGGAATCATCCTTCCGCTGCTGTTACCGATCCCCTTTCTCGTATCGCGCGCGCTCGAACGCCGCCAGCGATATCTTGCCGCAGCGCTCGCATGTGCAATTCCAGTCCTGATGGTCGGCGGATGGTCGGCGCGCAATTACCGTGTCGCGGGATATCCCGGGCTTTCGACCGTCGGCGCGATCAACATCTACTACTACCGCGCCGCCGACATCGTCGCGCGCGAGAACAACACCCTGCTCGAAGCCACACGCGCATCGTTCGGAGCGCGGCTCGGCGTGCCCTACGAGTTGGTCTACGAGGCCCGGGTTCAATCCGCTGCGCTCGCTCGGCGGATGAATCAACTTGGTTTCATGGTGATCAGGGCACATCCAATCGAAGCCGCGGTGATGATGCTGCAGGGCTCGATCTATCTTGCGCTTTCACCGATGCGCAGCCCGCTGGCAGCCACGATCGGAACGTCAGGCGTCTATCACGGCGATGGGCTCAACGCCGGCGCCTTCAGCATCAGCCGCATCAGCAACACTTTCAGATTGATCTGGCAGTCACCGGTACTGAGCGTGCTGATCTTATTCGAAGCGCTGCTGACGATGCTGGTGTGGGCCGGGATTGGCGTGGGGTTAGTGCGATGCGCCCGCGGACAAAGCGAATATCGCGTATCGGTCACGTTTCTCACGGCAACGGGAATACTGCTGCTGGTGCTCGCGGCGGGCGGGGAAGCGGACGTGAGATTTCGCGTGCCCGTGGTGCCGTTGCTGGCGGCGGTGGCGGCGCTCGGCTATTTTCCGCAGCGCCGCGGCGTCGATCAGGTTGCCGGCGTTCCCGTCTGCGAAACGATCGGCGGATCGAAAGCCGTGATCGGTGGCGGTTCGCCGGCGAACCGCTCGATCTGAACCAGCGCAGTCTGCGCGCTCGATCCCTGGGCCAATCGAGAGGTACCGCGATCGCGGGTCAGGACGTTTGGGTTGCCGTGCTTGTCGAGGCTGCCGGGAACACCGGGCTCAGCCGGGTCATACCAGGCGCCGGTCGACAGCTCTACAACTCCTCGCCGAAGCTCGTTGGTCACGATCGCTCCCGCCAGCAGCGAGCCGCGATCATTGAAAACTCTCACGACGTCTCCGCTGCGAATGCCTCGCGCGGCTGCGTCGTCGGCATTGATCCTGATAGGTTCGCGCTGCGCGACTTTGCTCTGCTGGCTGACGAGCCCCATGTCCGTTTGACTGTGCAGCCGTGTGTGCGGTTGCGTGGTCAGCAGATGAAGCGGATAGTCGCGCGCTTTCTCGGCACCAAGCCACTCCGCCGGCTCGAACCACACCGGATGCCCGAGGCAATCGCTGTAGCCGAAGCTCTGAATGCGCTCGGAGAAAATTTCTATTCTCCCCGAAGGGGTAGCGAGAGGATGCAATCCCGGATCGCTGCGAAATTGTTCGAACAGCACGTACGGACGCGGTGTCTGTGGCAGTTCAAGGTATCCGCGCTCCCAGAACTCTTCGAACTCGGGCCATCGCGGCAAGTGCGCATCACGCTTGGCTGCCTGCTCGCGAGCGTCGTCATAGATTCGCTCGAGCCATTGCCGGGTTGAGAGATTTTCGGTGAATTGCTCGACGAGGCCGAAGCGCTCCGCCAGATCAGCAAGAATCGAATAGTCGTCGCGCGCCGAGCCGATCGGAGAAATGGCGCGTTTCATCGCGACCAAATAGCGATCTCTGAGGCTCGCTCCGATGTCGTCGCGCTCCAGCGGCGTGGTCGAGGGCAACACGATATCAGCGTGGCGGGCGGTCGCGGTCCACCACGGTTCATGAACGATGATGGTTTCCGGCCGCTGCCAGGCGCGAACCAGGCGGTTTAGATCCTGATGGTGATGAAAAGGATTGCCGCCGGACCAGTAAACCAGCCGGATATCGGGATAGACGAGATCCTGCCCGTTGTATTGAAAAGCCTCACCCGGGTTCAGCAGCAGATCGGAGATGCGCGCAACCGGAATGAAGCTGCGGGTCGAATTCTCGCCGGTCGGTAGGGTCGGGATCGGCACATTCTGATCGAAATGAGCCACGCCTTCGACGCTGCCGTAGCCGAAGCCGATGCCACCGCCCGGACGGCCGATTTGGCCGAGCATCGCCGCCAGAGCGATCGCCGCCCAGAAAGGCTGCTCCCCGTGATCGCTGCGTTGGAGCGACCAGTTCATGATGATGAAGGTTCTGGACGCGGCCATCGCGCGCGCGAGTTTCCGGATTGCGTCCGCCGGAATCTCGCTCAGCTTTGAGGCCCAATCCGCGTCCTTTCCGATCCCATCGCTACGCCCGAACAGGTAATCGCGAAAGCGCTCGAAACCTACGCAGTAACGATTTAGAAACTCAGCGTCGTGCAGTTCCTCGGCGACCAGCGTATGCGCGATACCGAGGAGTATCGCGGTATCGCTCTGAGGCCTTGGCGCGAGCCACTCAGCGTCGAGGAAGTCCGCCGCGTCGTCTCTAAGTGGACTGACATTATAGAAGCGAACTCCCGCAGCCTTCGCGCGCGCGAGGTATTCGCGTGTCGTGTGTTCGCCCGTTCCGCCCAGCTTCACCTGCGTATTGCGCAGTGGAACCCCGCCGAACATCACGACCAGCTTCGTATGATCGATGATGCTGCGCCAGCTCGTGTTGGGACCGTCGATTATCTGCGAAGTGCCGACCACATGGCGTGCCAGCACGCTGCCGGCGGCGTTGCTGTAGGAGTCGCGTGACGAGGTGAATCCGCCGAGCTGAACCAGAAATCGTTTGAGTTGCGATTGCGCGTGATGAAATCTGCCGGCGCTGGCCCATCCGTAGGAGCCGGCGAAGATTGATTCGTTGCCGTGCCGCGAGATCACTCGCTTGAGTTCGTCCGCGACCAAATCAAGCGCGCGATCCCAGCTAATCTCGATATAGCGGTCGCTTCCGCGCACTCCCTGCTCGCCGCCGCCGCGAGTTCGCTTTAGCCAGCCTTCGCGTACAGCGGGACGTGCGACGCGGCTTCGATGGGCAACCGCGTCGGGAATCGATTGCAGCAGCGGCGACGGGTCCGGATCCCTGTCGAAGGGCTCCACGGCAACCAGGCGGTTGTCCTCGACGATCGGCTCGAAAACGCCCCAATGCGAGCGGCTCAGGAAACTCGTGCGCAGGTCGGTATTCTCGCTCATCTATCGGCTCACTTCTTGGACGTTTGCGCCAATCGCCATTTCTGAGGCGCCAGTAAGACAGCTTATCCACACTGTCGCGATCGCGCTAGATTGCAAAAGTCAGCCCGAAACAGTCACTATCACGCCGCCAATCCTGATGGCGCCTCCATATAAATTAGTTACCTCAAAGGACCCCCGATATGCCTGCGATTGACGCAACCGATTCTGCTGTTCGAATCTCAAGCGCGACGTACTTTTTTCGCCTCTATCATTTGGATAGTCTTCTCTCGGGTAGGCGGAGTCCGCGGCGCGGCGACCGATCCGAATGTTTCGACTAATTGATCCTGGCAACGCACACCGGGCTCGCCGAGCCTGACCGAATGCTGTTCCGCATCAAACACGTCACTCGCTACGTCTATGAACAGCCTGCATCTCACTCGCACAATGTGGTGCGGCTCGCTCCACTGGACGCGCCCGATCAGAAGCGGCTGAGCTTTGCGCTCGAGGTCAACCCGACCGCCACGATCTCTGAATTTGTAGATTCGTTCGGCAACCTTTCGCATTCGATCGATATCCAGCCGCCTCATAACGAACTGATTATCGGCTCATCTTCACTGGTCGAACGAATCGAGCTGCCCAAACAGACGCCGCCTAGAATCACGGTGCGTGATTATCTAGCCGACGATGCCACAAGGACCAGGGAGTACGAGCAATTCCTGAGTGCGAGCCGCTATGTGCCTTTCAGCGATCGGCTGAAGTGGTTTTTCTGGTCGGTACGTCCTCAGCTGTACGAAGACATCACGGGATACGCGGAGCGCATGATGCTCTATGTGCGCAGCCAGTTTGATTACGACGGGGGAACGACTCATGTGCATTCCACCGCCGACGATATCCTGAGCGCAGGCGGTGGCGTGTGTCAGGATTTCGCGCATCTCAGTATCGGCGTGCTGCGACTGGCGGGAATTCCCGCGCGCTACGTTTCCGGCTATCTTGCTCCCGATCCTCGCTCGAGCGTCAACTCATCAATGTACAGGCTCGCTACCCACGCGTGGGTCGAGGCGCTGCTGCCCGAGGTCGGATGGACCGGATTCGATCCAACTCATCGGACCTACACGATCATCCGGCACATACGCGTCGCGGTCGGTCGAGACTACAGCGATTTGCCGCCGGTTTCGGGAGTTTATCAGAGCTCGGGCGGCGGCCGGCGGATGGCGTACGAGCTGGACGTGAGGCAGGCGGCCGAACAGAGCGTCGCCTAGA
>DATJOQ010000078.1:0-3969 GCA_035506935.1 Binataceae bacterium (SeqCode)
CGGCCGCGCGTCATATGCGGATCTAAGCGGCCAGCGGATGCGCGTCCCACAGCGCTGCGACGTCGCCCGGCAGGGCTTTGGCGATTTCTCGCGCCGGCTGCTCAGGGATGCACCGTCTGATCACAGCCATCACCGTCGCCAGGGTGTCGCGCGTGCCTTTTTTCGAAGGCGGCGAACCGGCGTCCAGGGCGGACATCACGAAGAAGTCGCCCGGCCGCTCGTTGCCCAATAGCTCAGCCAACTTCTTGGCCTCCTGCGCTATCGGTATCAGGGTAGGCGGCAGATACTTGGCCAGATGCTCGCGCCCTGAGGCGTCGAGGTACTGCGTAAGATGCTTAACTGTCGCGGAGGCCCATCCGAGCGCCTGCAGGGCGTTAAGGCCCGGCAGCCTGGCCTGTAGTTCATCCAGAAAACTATTATTATTCAATATTTTAGCTCCCTCTCGTTGAGACATCGAATCCCCTTTTTCAGGTCTTGCGTCATGAAATAAATATAATACTTCAAGCGCAATAATTCACGCTTACCTTATGTCGGTAGCGCAAGCGGTATGCCAAAACTAAGTAGCGACTTAACGCTATCTGGCGAAGCTAAGGCGAGGGTCAACGTCGCGGGCTGATGTCCGGCCGCCCCAGCCGGAAGCCGGCGGGGCAGTAGAGCCACAGTACTCGGAGACGCGGCGAACGCCTCGAAGCGATCGCTGCCGCGAGCGGTTTTATTTCAGGGTCGAGAATTCCGTGGGTGAGAGGATCTTGTTGCTCTGATGCACCACGACGCCGCGGAGCTTGGCCGCAACATTGGCCCGCCTTGGGTCCTTGGCCCACGCCGTCCACAGACGCTGCCGTTCGTTGAGGTCGGCATACGCCCACAGATGAACCACCTCGTTCAGGGTGCCGATCTCGCTATACCAGAAGCCGACCGGCTTTAGACCATGCTCGGCCAGCGCCGGAATGATCATGGTCCTGGCGACCTCCAGGTATTCCGCCAGGCCGCCAAACGCTAATTGATAAGTCCTGAGCTCGTAAATCATGAGTCGGCTCCTTCTTTTATTCGATGGCGTAAATCATGTAATCGACGGTGCCCGCGACAGTGTCGGCCTGTCCGATACCAATCGCCTGAATCCGGTTCAAGCGCGCATGCTGCGACGAGCCGGTTTCAATCCGCACCGCCACGCGCGGCTTGAATTTGCCAGGTGGGAAAATGCCCGCCGCGGCGGCCTCGCGAGCCTCCGATGGAATATCGGTGAAGCCGGAATACCGCACGTAGAAAAACTCGTCGCGGTCGCTTCTCAGAGTCAGGCGCGCGTCGAGTTCCGCCACCATGTCATTGGGCCGCAGCAGGATATGATCGGTGCCGCTCACCACCGCGCCCTTGAGTTCGGGTCCGTCAAAGACGCCGTTGACGTAAGAGATAATCCGCGGCCCGCGCGGCGTGATACCGACGGTTTCGACGCCGGTGATTCGCATTTCGAGCTTGAACAGCAAGCGCGTTTCGATCGTCGCCATTTAACGCACCCTCAATCTCGCCTCGAGCAGATGTACAGGCGCCGAGACGTTAGCGGTTTGCGGATATTTTTGCCAATGGGCGAAGCCGATTGATCGCGGCGTCCATTAGCTTTGCAGACATTAATAATTAGCGGTACTATCGGCGTAAATCGGCGAGGCAAGGAGAAAGGTCTATGCCGCGAGTAAGCGAGGTCCCGTTCGAGAGAATCGACCCCGCGCTCCATCAGGTGATGCGCGAGTACGACAAGGAGCTGGGCGGTTCCGAGTTCGTGCAGGTTTTGGCGCACGCCCCGGACGTCTTCAAGCATTTCATTTCCTTCTATTTTCCACTGGTCACCACCACTCGGGGCGTGGTCGACATGCGACTCACCGAGTTGGCGCGCCTCAAGGTGGCGGAAAAGAACGAGTGCCGTCTTTGAATTAGCGCGCGGTTTGCCTTGGCAAGGCAACAAGGATTGACTGAGGATCTGATTCAAGAAATCGCAAATTACCGCACCAGCAAAATCCTGAGCGATCGCGACAAGGCCGCCATCCGGTTAGCCGAAGTGCTGGCCGGCGACCATCGCGAAGCCACCCAGGAGCAGTTCGACGATCTACGCAAATATTTCACCGAATCGGAGATCATCGATCTGGGATTCCGAATCGTGACCTTCGTCGGCTACGGCCGCCTGATCCACGCATTGGGTCTCGAGATCGGCAAGACCTGCCCGCTACCGGATAATCATCCGGCAGCGCAGCATCAGGCGAAGTAGGGAAGCGCGCCGGCGAATCAACGCGATTTGCCGGCGCCCAACTCGCGCATCACGGTTTCGCGATAGCGCTTGAGGTTTTCTAGCGAACGGCCGTTGCCCTGCGGCCACAGCGCGACCTCGTCGGCGCCCGCGTCGAACAATCCCTTGACGTGCTCGGCGATTTTATCCGGCGGCCCGCTCATCGCCATCGTCGAAATCGTGTCGGCGTTGACGAACCTCCAGAAATTTTCCGGCATCCCGACGAAATAGCGATCGTACAGGCTTAAGTTCAGCGGCTTGGGCAGCCGCGCGACTTCGGTCGCGAACGAGGCCAGCGGCTCCGGCATTTTGTCGCGATCGCCGTGGAAGGTGTCGACCATGAAGCGCAGGATCGCGAGAATCTGCGGGCCCAGCGCCTCGCGCGCGGCCGGCGAATCGGCGGCCTCACCCGGCGCGGTCACGTACGCTCCCAGCATCGCGACGATTTCAAACGGATGGTTGATTCCGGCCTGACGGCGCGCCGCGTGCAGATTCGGCGCCGCCTTCGCCAGCGCCTCGATCGTGGCAAAAGTGATCATGCCATCGGCGTGGGTGGCTGCGAAATTCTGCAGCTTCGGCCCCTCGGCGCCGATAAACACCGGCACCGGCGGATCCAGGCATACGAAGCCGTCGCGCTGATGGAGCAGCTTGATTGTGCTCTCGCGATCGCCCTCGCGATAGCGCGCGGTGCCGCCGCGGAGCAGAGTGCGGACCGCTTCGGCCTCTTCGCAAAAATCCTTGAGCGCGACAGGGTTCATCCCCATCATGCGCCGCCCGGTATTGCCGGTAGCGAAGCCGAGCACGACGCGTCCCGGGGCGAGCTGATTGATCGTCGCGATCGAATGCGCGGTGACCGGCGGTATCCGGTTATGCGCAACCGCAGTCGCGGTGCCGAGCCGGATTCGGCTGGTATTCACTGCCGCCAGCGCCATCGTCGCGTAAACGTCCGAGTAGACCATCTGCGAGTCGAAGAACCACGCGCTGTCGAGCCCCATTGTCTCGACCTCGCGCACTTCCTTGTAATTGTCGATATAAGAGGTGAAGGCGATACCGAATTTCATAGCGAGCCTCTCCGCTTACTCGGCGCCGTCGCGCGACTTCGCCGCTCGCCAGAGCTATAGCGCTAAAGCGCGCTCGCGCGAAGCCCGCGCCACGCAGTGACTGCCGGGTGGGATCACTGCCAGGGAGTTTTGATTACTTCGGTGTCTCCGTTTTCGGAGTTGACCAGCAGCAGCTCGAGACCGCTGTAATCGCCCTTGGGAAAAAACACGTATCCGCTGACGGTGAAGTCCTTATGCACCTCGGCCGGTCGAAGTGCCAGCGCCGAGATCTGCTGCTCGGCCTGCTGATGCGCCGCGCGCTGGCCGGCTGGCGCGCCGAGAAATGCGCCGTAGCCGCCGCCGACGGCAGCGCCCAGACCCGCTATCGAACCAGCCCCGCCGTCGAACGCACCCGCCACAGCGCCCGCTGCGGCGCCGATCGCGCCTGCGGTCGCTCCACTCACCGCAGCGCTGGCGAGCGCCGCCTTGAGCTCGCCCGCACCGCCGGCCTGACGGGCAGCCTCACCCGGCGGAATCGGCGCGACCCGCTGGCCGGCCTGGTTCAGCGCAAAGACCTGGCTCGGCACCACCGAGCGCCCGGTATCGGTGCCGTTGGCGATCGATATGTAGACCGGCGTGATCTCGCCGACATTGCTA
>DATJOQ010000079.1:0-14763 GCA_035506935.1 Binataceae bacterium (SeqCode)
TGCCGGAGCGGTGCATATTCCAAAATGATGCCGATGGAGCCACGCAAGTGGATGGAACGTGGAATGACGGCGACCGTCGCGATCGCCGGCGCGTTGACGATTGCGGGATGCGATCCGGTAGTCAATATCGCGGGCGCGAATTTCCCGGCCTGGCTGCTATGCGCGATCGTGGGCGCTCTGCTGGCGGTGATTATCCGCCCGCTCTTCGTCGTAAGCCGCCTCGAGCCGCATCTAGGTCCCCTAATCGTGATCTATCCCTGCCTGGCCGTTTTGATGGCGTGCCTGGTGTATTTCATTTTCTTCAATCGCGTATGATAGCCGACAGTGGCTGATTCCCAGGCGTCGCAACAGGAAGAGAAAGTAGCACCGCCGGAGGCCCCGCGCGGCCGCCGTGATTATTTGAGCACGGTCGAAGAGCCGGCGCCGGCGCGCCCTCATATCGTGCTACGTGTCATCGGCCGCATGATCGGCGTGCTTATTGTGCTCGCCGCTATCGTGGCCGCCACATTGACTGCGCGCGTCTACTACCTGTATCCGCGCACTGACGACGCCTATGTGCGGGCCAATATCGTCGGCGTGGCGCCGCACGTGAGCGGCCCGATCGTCGAGTTGCCCGTGCAGGATAATCAGCACGTAAAACCGGGCGACCTGCTATTCGTGGTCGACCCCCGGCCCTATCAATCCGTGCTCGACAAGGCTGAGGCGGATTTAGCCCTGACCAATCTTCAGATCAGCGCACTTGAGGACTCGATCCGCTCCGCTAGCTCGCGAGTTGCCCAGCTCCAAGCCGACGTTGCCTACGACAAGCAATATCTCGGCAGAATCGAGCCGCTACTAGCCAAGCATTTCGTTACGGCCAATGACGTATTCGACGCGCGCAGCCGTCTCATAGCCGCCCAAGCCGGGGTCGCGAGCGCGCAAAGCGAAGTCAGCAAGGCACGCAACGAGCTCGGCCAATACGGCGATATCAATGCGCGGCGAAAAGCGGCGGAAGCCGCGGTTTACGATGCCAAGCTTAACGTCAACTATTGCTACGTGCGCGCACCGTTCGATGCTTACGTAACCAACCTCAATATCGCGGTCGGCCAATACGGCAATCAGGGGCGCGAGGTGCTGCAACTGGTCGACAATCGCACCTGGTACGTGCTGGCTAATTTTCGCGAGAATTTTCTTTCCAACATCCGCCCCGGTATGACCGTCGAGGTCTATCTCCTGTGCTATCCCAACCGGAGATTTCACGGCGTCGTGCAAGGTATCGGCTGGGCGCTCTACCAGAACAACGGCGCAAGCGTCGAAGGACTCCCGCAAGTCGAGCCGACGCTCAACTGGGTGCGGCTCTCGTCGAGATTCCCCGTGCGCATCGTCCTGCAGAGTCCCGATCCCGTATATCCGTTTCGCCAAGGTGCGACAGCCGTAGTTACGATCCAGGGCTTTCACTGAACGGTTCGCGATGGCGGCGGCGGTTGGCGCGCGGTTACGCTTATCCGGCGCTTGGGCCTGGCTCGATTGGCTCAGTGCGCTGATAACGACAGAACTTGCGCCCAGCAGGCGCAGAATCACAAATTCGGTTCGGCTCGCAACCATCGCCACCGTCGGCGCCGGCATCATGGCGGCCTGCCACGTCGATACCCAACTCGGTCCCTACATAATTTGGCTCTCGATCGGCGCATCGCCGATGCTCTCGTTGGAACGCGCATCGATCTACGTGCTGGCCATCGCGCCGGTGCTGGCCGCGTCGGTCCCTGTCTCCGGCATATTGTCCGAAACGCCGTGGCTGATGCTGCCGTTTATCGCCGCCTTCACCGCGTTCACGACCCAGCAGATCGCCAAGCGCAAGCTCGGATCGTTTGGGCTCGTGCTGCAGGTGGTGACGCTCGACACTTTCTACGCCGTGATGTTCGACCCCGGCAATTACGGATGGGGCGTATCCGCGGTGTTCGGCGCTTCGGTGATTGCGTTTTTCTTAATCTCGGCCTTCGATCTGTTCCTCTGGCCCGATCCGGCCGAGGCGCTGCTCCTGAAATCTATCGGCGATTGCGTCGATCAAAATCGCGAGCAGTTGCTCAAGGTCGCGCGGTATTATCTATACGGAGGCGAGCGGCCGCCGGAACCGTCGATCGCGTCAACGATGCCAGCGGCTTTGGCGCTGCTCAATAACGCCGCCGTCGAGGGCATGGCGCCGCATCGCAGAGCCGTGCTTCTCGCCTCGGCCTCGCGCGAAGAACTACTACGCCTGGAAATCGCCAATCTCACGATTTGGGCACGGGAGGACGTCCCGCGCACCCAACGCATACTTTTCCGCGCCGAGATCGAGCGGATCGTCGCAGCACTGGCCGCCGCACTCGAGGAACTGGAGAGGGAGGTGCGCAGTGGCCGCATTCGCACAGGACCTGACAGTGGTCCTTCAAAGCTGGCGGCGCAAATAAGGTTTGAGCCTTTGGATCGTCGAATCGCAGAGCAACGGACGATTTTGCTGCGCGACTCCAACGTGTTGGAGATCGGTAACTTCAACGCCTTCGTCGACACCCTGCACACGATGGCGCAGTTGATCGAGCGTCCGCTCGACGAACCTCCCCTGCCGCAAGCAACCCCGGCGTCTCATCCGGATGAGGCGCCAGAAAAAGCCGATTTGGTGCTGTGGCGCTATTCAGGAAAGGTCGCGCTATGCATGGTCATCGGTTTCGTTATCGGCTTGACTACCCAGCAACCCAACCTCTCAACCATTCTGACCACCGTCATCATCACTGCGCTACCAACCTATGGCGCGGCGGCACGCAAGATGGTGCTGCGGCTGGTCGGCACGCTTATCGGCAGTGTGGTGACTATCCTCGCGATCGTGATCGTGACGCCGAATTTTACGACTTTGCCGGTGTATTTGATCGTCACCTTCATGGTGCTGCTCGTCTCGGGCTACGCATCGCTCAGCAGCGGGCGTGTTGCCTACGCGGGAAAATCGATTGGCACAACCTTTCTTTTGGTTTTCGCGGGTTTGAGTCCGTCGCTGGACATTTACAGCCCGCTCTGGCGGCTATGGGGAATTCTGCTGGGAACTCTCGTGGTGACGGTGATCTTCTTTCTCTTGTGGCCCGAGTACGCAGGCGATTCTTTGATTCCGCGGCTGCTCAAGGCGCTGCGCGCTTCGATCGTGGTGGCGCCCGGCGGTTCGTCGTCGGTCAGCGAGCCGCGCATCCACGCCGCCAATCATGAACTGACCCAGCTTTTTATCGAAATACTTCAGGTCGCCGACGACGCGCGTATCGAGGGCCGCAAGAGCCTCATCGATCCGGATTCCTTGGTATACGCCGCCAGCATGCTGCGCAGGATCGCGCATCGCCTGTCGGCGCTCTCGATGATACGCCTGCTCCATCCATTGCCCCCGTTGGATGAAGCCACTGAAGCGGCAAATCGTGCGGTGCTGACGGCTACCGTCGCGCAGCTTCAATCCTGGGTGGATTTTTTCGAGAGCAGCGGCAAACTGGATGCTCACGCGGCGCGGGCGCGAGCGGCTTCTAATCGCCGCGAACAGATCGCTAATCCGCTAGAGGAATTCGGCAGACGCCTTGAAGCGGGCAATTACGCGCAATTCTCCTCATGGTCAGTAGAACAGCGTCGTGAGATGCTCGCGCGGTTGCAATCACTACGCAGGCTGGAGTTTCTAATGAGCCGGCTTAACCAGTACCTTGCGCAGATCCCTGGCCCCGCATCAGCGCCGCAGCCTTCGCTCGCGCTGCAAACGGCTCAGTGACGATTTCATCTCCAACTATCTCTCAATCCTTCAAAAAATCTGTCGTCAGGCGAGTGGTGTCTGCGGGCTTTTCGAGCGCTGGTAAGTGGCCCGCTTCCTTGACCGTGACGAGTCGCGAACCTGCCACGCCTCGCTGATAGGCTTCACCATGCTGAGTCTGAACCACGCGATCCTCCGCCCCCCACACAATAAGCGTCGGTATCGTGACTCTATACAGACGCTGCTCAAGTTTCGGATCGCACAGATAAGGATTCCAACCTATTCGCGCCGCAGCTCGCCGAGACTGATACAGCGATACGGTCGCTTCCTCTGACAGGGTATCAGGCAACAGTCCTACTGCTACCTCAGAACTATGATCGTGGAATAGCAAGTGGCGCAGTTCACCCGGCGCAGGAAGAAAAATATCTGCTATCGGAGTTTTAGTAAGATCAAGCCCGAGTGCATCTATCAGAACCAATTTGCTTATCAATCGCGGATGATGAACCGCCAGTTCGGCTGCGATCCATCCGCCCATCGATGAACCGACCAGCAGAACTTGTTCAAGGCCAAGCGCCTCGATCAAATCGACATAGAGGAAGACCATATCCTCGATCTTGTCGATACGCTCTAAACCCTCCGATCGACTAAACCCTGGCTGCACCGGCGCATAGAGCATGAATTGCCGGCCGAGCAGCTCCAGAAAAGGAAGCTCGCCCGATTCTCCCATGAAGCTATGGAGATAAAGCAGCGGGCTTCCCTTGCCACCCTTGTACAGTTGTATTTTCGCCCCCCTGACTTCGACTATTTCTTCTTGAAGCGACATCGCGATACTCGCCGTCCGTTCTGTATTTCTAGTACCGTGGAGCGTCGAACCATTGGTCGTTCATCTGCTTGAACTCTTCTCTCAGCGGATCCATCACTTTCGTGGCAAAGAGTTCCATGTTTCGCATGGTTCGATCGTGTGGCATGTCGGCTATTTGCAGCAGCGGCATTACCAATCCGAAACCAAGATCTTTTATGAAGCCGGAAAGTTTCTTGCGCACCGTATCCGCGCTGCCGACCAGACAGTAACCTTTGTCCACGAGCGTCCTGAAAGATAGATTCGCCCAATCGAGTTCATGCGCAAATTTCAGGATGTTGCGCAGCGACGGTATCGAGATGTATCCCGGTGGAAATACGTATTCGAAACCGTACCGCAAGCCTACATTGTAAAGCCAACTCATGTACGGCGCTGCTTCCTCTTCGGCCTTGCTGTCCGTGTCGGCGATGTAGGTCGGCATCAGATGGCCCATCTGGTAAGGCGAAGCTTGGTAGCCGTGCTTTTCAGCAGCACCTCGATAATGGTCGAAGAACATCTTCGCCAGATGATCCGGAGTGTATACCGCCAGATAGGGATATTTGCGCGAGGGATGCGCGCACCATTCGAGGGTCTCCCTGCTGCCGGCGCCCGGCACCCATATCGGCGGATGCGGCTTCTGTAGCGGCCGCGGCCACACGTTTACATACCTTACGCGATAGTGCTTGCCCTCGAACGCAAAAGGACCGATCTCAGTCCAGGCACGGATTATCAAATCGTGCGCTTCGTAGAATCGCTCCTGCGAGTAAGTAGGATTGATCCCCATCGAATGATACTCACATCCGATACCGCGCACGAAACCCGAAATCATGCGCCCGTTGGTCACCACGTCCAACATGGCTATTTCTTCGGCCACGCGCAGCGGATGGTCACGCAGAGGCAAGCCGTTCCCGACGATCGCAATCTTCAATTCCCGCGTGCGTCGCGACAGCATGCCGGCGATTAAGTTTGGCGCCGGCATCGTGCCGTATGTGTTCTGATGATGCTCGTTCAGACAAACGCCGTCGAAGCCGAGTTTCTCCGCATATTCCAGTTCGTCGAGGTAACGATTATATAATGCATTACCTTTCTCTGGATCGTAGCACCCATTCGAGAGCGTAACCCACGCGCTCGGATATTTCTTCTTGTCACCAAAATCATCGGGTAAGTAGGGCCAAGGCATCAGATGAAACATGTAGAATCTCATTACTCACTCGCTCCGATCAATTTGATGTCAACCGGGAACTCCGGCATCTTTTTTGGCCATGTTCCAGCCTGCTTATGTGCCCGCCGTGACGCCTGCATCTACGACCAAGGTGGTCCCGGTCACGTATGAAGCGTCGTCGGAAGCCAGGTACAATGCCGCCGCTGCAATATCAGAAGGCTGCCCCCAGCGGCCAAGTGGTATATTTGCGATGCTCTTCTCAACGATCAGCTTCGTGTCCGGATCGGTCGCCGTCAGGTAGTGCGCCGTCATCGGAGTTTCCACGAATCCTGGGGCGATTGCGTTGATGCGGATGCGGTGAGGCGACAACTCCAACGCCGCGACCTGGGTCAGGTTGACAATCGCCGCTTTGCTGGCTCCGTAGTGCGCGCGATTGCGCACCCCGCGAAGACCCGCGATCGATGCAAGGTTGATTATCGCGCCGCCGGTTCCCTGCCCAACCATCGCACGCGCGGCGGCGCGCAGACAGAAAAATGTCCCGGTCAGATTGGTCGCGATCGTCTGATGCCAATGTTCATCCGGCATTTCCAGAATCGAGGAGATTGGTCGAATGCCGGCGCTGTTGATCAAAATGTCGACCTTCGCGAAACGACCCAGCACAGCATCGATCATCCTGTCGACCTCTGCCACCTGCGTGACGTTTGTCGGCACTGCCAGCGCGTCGCCGCCGAGGTCTGCGATTTTTCCCTCGGTTCTTTTCGCTCGCTCGTGGTCGATATCCGCTATCGCCACCTTCGCGTGTTCGTGAGCGAAGCGCATCGCGATCGCCTCGCCGATACCGGATCCTCCTCCGGTCACGATCGCAACTTTGTCGTCCAGCTTCATAAGGGATTACCGAGTGTCTTCGGGAATGGTTGGATTTTCCAAATCTAGAATGGCCAGTAGGCGTCCGTAGCCGATGAAAATACCGGTCAATATACCCAGTTCCAGGATCTCCGCCGCACTGAAAAGCGCTCGAAGCTGCTTAAAGAACGCGTCATCGATCGCCTGATGGTTCAGCGCCATGTAGTCTGCGAAGCGAATTGCCATTTTTTCCCGCGCCGAAAAATTCGCCGACTCCTCGAAGTTAGAAATCTCACGTACGAGCTCTTCGGTCATGCCCTCCCGCACAGCCTGTGCGGTGCGCGAGCGCCGTCACGTACGACAGTCATTCAATTCCGCGATCCTTAGCCGAACCAGCTCCTTTAGCCTGGCGTCGAGCAGGCCGTGCAAACGAACTCCTGTATAGAAATTGTAGAAGGCGGTACTTACTTCGGGGTTGTTGCCCATCGCCCTGACAGCGTCCGGATTGAAATCTGGGGCGGCGCGCTTAAACGCCTCGAGCACCTCGGCCAATCGATGATCGAGCTTGTCCATCGGAACGAGCGGAAGCCGAGCCATGATCTCTCTCCTGCCGCGCCAGCGCGCAGATTCAAATGCTCATCACAGCATGTCTGTTCGCTGGCCCAAGTTCCAGAGCGAGACGCGTTCTGCGCGGCTAACTCCGGGAAGGAATTATCGGCAGCAGCAGATATGCTTCCCGGCGGCCGCCCGCGTGCAGCGTTACTCTTCCGCCAAACTTGTCGCGCGGCCGGTCTTTCGGATCTTCGTGAACGAATGGTCCACAACCCTTCGAGGCGTAGTGGAAATTGCGCGCGAACTCGCTCAGCTCGCCGCCGTACTCGTAGTCCTTGCTGCGCACGGTAAGCACGATCCGATGACCGGCCGGCACCACGATGCACGTCGGCCATATTTCGACGTCGACTTCGTATACCTGGCCGCGTGTCATCGGCTCTACACGATCGTGAGTGTGGTATGGGCGATACGGCCGGCTCTTTTGCGCATCTAGCCGGCGATGAGAAACTCGAAGCCAGCCTTGACCGATCGGAGTGTTCGGGTCGAGTGCGCCCTGGAACACCACCTCGTTGTGGTCTGGCCCGAAGACTCTGGCGATCACGAACAAGTCAGCATCGTCGGTACTCGACGCAACAAACAGACGCACCGCGATGGGCCCGGTGATCTCGGTCTCTGCCGTCAACGGTTCTGTGCTGAAATCCACGCCATCGCCGAGCGCGTCATATTCCACTTTCGACTCGCTGACCGGCGGCTCGAGGCCGAGGCTGCGTCTGACGGGATCAAGAAAGTACTTGGTCCATCGCGTGCGCGCGAGCGGCCATTCGTTCTCGTGCCGCTCGACGAAGCGATCGACGTGACGCACCTGCAGAAGCACACGCGGCTGTTTGCTCCATCCGGTATCGATTCCCTTGAGAAAGTGGCCAAAGAAACGTTTTTGCAGCGCAACGCCGTAGTCGGTGTAAAAATGGGTCCAATGTTCGAGGCCATGCACCTCGAGCCATTTCTGTTTGGATGCGGCTTCGACGAAAGCTTCGAAGTTGCCGCGCGGATGAAGTCCCTGACCGCCCCAGTTGGCGGCTGAAAGAAAAGGAGTTTCGATCCGCGACCAATCAGCGGAGCGTGACCTGTACCAGTCGTCATCGAGCGGACGCGTCGCAATATCTTTTGCCAGGTCGGCTCGATTCCGCGCGAGCTCTTCGTTGGAAAGCGTCACCGGCCCCGCCACGGGCTCGCCTGTATTCGGATTCTTGCGCGAGCGTTCACCCAGGCCGTACTGCACGGTAGTGATTTGGATCGGATACCACTTGGCGACGAACTGGCACAGGATACCGCCGTGGTAGCTGAGATCGCGATAGAAATCGGCCGCGCCTTCCCACGCGATCATCGCCGCCAGATGAGGCGGTTTGAGCGCCGCTACCTGCCATTGATTAATCGCATAATAAGAAATGCCCGATAGCCCGATCTTGCCGTTGCTCCAGGGCTGAACCGCAGCCCATTCGATACACGCGGCGAAATCTCGCGTCTCGCGCGGGGACCAGAGATCGAGAAATCCCGGCGACCATCCCGCACCGCGCGAATCAACTCGCACTACCACGTATCCGTCGGGAACCCACTTCTCCGGGTCCACCACTTCCCAATTCTGATACTTGTTGGTCGAACCCGCGGTGACGTCGCCGTGTTCGCGCGCCATCTTCTGCCATGCCGCGGAATACCCCTCTTGGAAGGCCACGCCCTTGCCGTAAGGACCATGGCTCATCACCACTGGATAGCGGCCTTCAGTCGTTGGCCGGTAGACGTCGGCGCGCAACACGATTCCGTCGTCCATGGGAATCGCGACCTGCCAGTCGATCGCCATCCCGTCTCGCACCTCGCTACGCCAATTGATCTGAACCTTCTGGCTCATCTGCGCCACCTATGTTGATTTCACGTCGGGTGTCTTGCCTACGCGCGGGCACTTGCTACTGCCGAACTATCCAGACCTTGCGCTCTTGCGGCAAATAGGTATAGCCAGTTCAATAGCACATTGGCGGCTTCCGATGTCGAGTGGAGATTCGTTCTTGCCTAGTTAAACCTCAGAAGCCAAGCGACGTTGCTAAATATGATCTATTTGTCCGCCACCCACTCGCGCTGCATTCGATCGGGCCGAAGCATCATCCGCGGCTTGCGCTCGGGTACGATTTGGTAATAGCTCGAAGCCAGCTTTCCGAGCGATTCAAGCTTGCGGTAGTGAGTGGAAGCTACCCATCGATCGCAGGACGCCGTGCTCGGCCAATAGGTCAATAGTATGTAATGACAAGCGCGCGCGGGCTCGATTCCGGCGAGCTCGGCCAGCATATACGGCCGGGACAGGTTCTCGCCCACCAGGGTTTCATACGGAAGTACATCCGTCTCCGATAATGCAGCCAGCGCATCCTCTGCGAGCTTCGCCTGGACCGGCGAAAGCTTTTCGTTCCGTAGAATTGCGGTCTCGCACAAGATCCGCCCTGAGACCGACTCCTCCTGCGCGAGCAACCGTCCTTTGCGAATGTAGTACGCGGTCCACCATTTATCCCGGCCTTCATTTTGGACTTCGACGTGCGCGGGATTCAGTTGAAACCGCTCCATGTCTTCCAATGAGGCGAACTTGCTTACCGCGAACCACCACGGACCGCCCGGAATCGCACCGCCGTATGATTCTCGAAATCCCGGCTGCCTGATAGCGTATTGCAGGAATTCTCCATACCGCATTAGGTACGGCTCGAACAGTTCCGGACGAGGCTTGAACCCGGCTTCCATGATATGCAGTCCGGATTCCGCCGGCTTGCCCGATTCGGTCGATGATTTTTCGGCTGACATGATGGACTCGTTTCGTAATATTCGTGGAACGATAAAATGGGTTCGATTTGGCTGTCAAGTTGTCGAACGGTGAGTGATAATCGCTCGGCGGTGTACGATGAAATCCGAGACCTCTAGTAGCATCGCGGCGTAGCAATGGGATATCCGCTTTAACAACTCGACCACTATGGCCGCACCGCCAATTCTCGAAGCAATCGAAATCTCCAAATACTACGGTCAGCGCCTGGCAGTGGATAATGTCACTCTCGCAGTCAGGCGCGGTGAGATAGCCGCGTTACTGGGTCCCAATGGCGCGGGCAAAACCACGACGCTTTCCATCCTTGCTACGCTGCTGCGGCCCGACCGCGGTCGCATCCTAATCGATGGCAAGTCGCCTAAAGATGCCGTGAGGCGAACGATCGGGCTGATACCACAATCGCTCGCGCTGTATCCAACCTTGAGCGTGGCGCAAAACGTTTGGCATTTCGCCCGGATGCAGGGGCTCTCGCGCAAACAGGCGAGAGAATCTTGCTCGCGTGTGTTGGAAGAGGTTGGCCTGGGCGCGCGCGCACACGATGCGATGCACGCGTTGTCCGGGGGGATGAAACGGCTGCTGAACCTCGCCTGCGGAATTGTTCATCAGCCTCCTGCTCTGATGTTGGATGAGCCAACCGTCGGCGTCGACCTTCAATCACGCGAACGGATATTGTCCAGCATCCGCCGGTACGCAGAAAACGGCGCGGCGGTAATCTACAGCACTCATTACATGGAAGAGGCGGAGCGCATTTGCGATCGCGTCCTCCTGATCGATCGCGGCAAATTGATCGCCGAAGGCAGCCTCGAACAGGTGGTCGCGCTAGGCGGCGGCAAACCACGGGTCGAGATCACTTATCGCGGGCGTTTACCCAACGAACGATTCGCCAGATTAACCGGCGTCCACGAGATCGCCGCAATGAGTAGTGAAGGAAAAGCGACGTTGGAGATGAACAGCCTCGCCCAATTCGGCGATGTGCTGGATGGCCTTCGCGGCCTCGGGCTGAATGTGATCGATTTCATGCTGCATAGCCCGAATCTCTCTGACGCTTTCATCGCACTGACCGGCCGCGAGCTGCGCGACCAGGTGCAGTGAGGATAGCGAGCCGCGCGATGCTTCGTGCCATATGGCTCACCGTCCAAAACGAGGCTCGACTTCTGATCAAGGACCCGATCGTTCTGTTCATGCTGCTGTTCGCGCCCTTGGTGATAATCACGGTTGCGGGATATTCGCTCGGCAGCCTCTACGGAAGCGTTACCAATTCGTTTCGAGTACCGGTGGTTGACCTCGATCATGGAGCTGTCTCCAACGGCATTATCGCAGCATTAAAGAGTGAACGTTCCGTCGCCGTCGAATTGCTCGACAATCCAGAGGAGGCACGGCGCCTGGTCACGCAACGCGCTCGAACGCCGATCGCAATCGTGATTCCCGCGGGCACCAGCGCGGCGCTGGCGGCCGGCCAGAAGCCGCATTTAATTCTGTTCGTTGACCCTGTCCGGCAAATCGAAGTTGATGCGCTCGAGCTTCGTATCAGCGAGTTGTGTCGAGTCGTTAACGAACAAGCGCGCCTCGCAGCGCAAAAGCAGCTCGAAGCCTCGAGCCACGAGCTGCACGACAAACTTAGTCGCCTGACAGCGGAAGTCGAGCAGGAGCAGACCAAGGTCCGCACGCGCGTCGCGCGCTCTCAGGCCGCTATCGAGAGTTCGGTTCGCAAGCAGATCGCGGAAGCGCAGCAGCAGGCGACCACGGAGGCCGAAGCAACGATAAAAGAGCGCGAGGGTCAGGCGTGGCGCGACGTGGAACAGCAGCTTTCTCAGAAGCAGGCAATCCTGATGGATATTCAGCGCTACTTGATCGAGTTGCAGTCGAGCCAGCATGCATTCGAACAATGGCTGCAGCAACTGAAAGCGCTGGCAGGCAGCCACGCCTCGGATATTCCACCGCCGCCGGCTTTTCCGAAGCCCGTATCCGAGGTTGAGTTGGCGGAGCTCACCAAGCCAGTGACGCCGCCCAAGGTTGATTCGACGCTTCCGCAAGCGCCCACGAACGCGTTTTCAATCAAGATTGCGAAGAAGACCTCTCTCGGCGACAGCAAGTTGAGCGCCGAGCTGGAACAATTTCAATCATTGAACACACCCACGCTGCCTGGAACTTTGGGATTCGTCGCGCAACCAGCGGGCGCGGGCGAAGCGGTAGCGGTCAACGCCTTTGATCTGTATGTGCCTGGATTCGGCATCACGTTTCTCCTGATTGGGATGATGCTCGGAGTGGCGCTCACCCTGTTCGACGAACGTGACTGGGGAACCTTGAAGCGCCTTCAGGTCAGCGGCGCTCCGCTTCCTGGCCTGTTGATCGGAAAATTGATCGCGCGCATCATCGTCGGGATTGCGCAGATGGTTCTGCTGTTCGCGGCCGGATGGGCACTGTTCGGAATCGCGCTCGGACGCAATCCGTTTGCGTTGTTGATACCCATCACCGCGATCTCTTTCGCGGCCGCGGCGCTGGGACTGCTGATCGCGTCGATTTCGCGCGCGCACGATTCAGTAATGCCGTTGGGCGTCACCATCAGCATGGCGATGGCGGCAATAGGCGGATGCTGGTGGCCGCTCGACTTCGAGCCTGGATGGATGCGCGACCTCGCGCAATGGATGCCGACGACGTGGACCATGCAGTCGTTCAACGATTTGATGGTGCGCAACCAACCGTGGTCTGTAAGCTGGCGGCCCTTGGCGATAACCATGGGTCTGGGAACTATCTTTCTCGTCGTTGGAATTATTCGGTTCGTCACTCTGAAAGACTAGAGATGGTGGCTGCAAGCGCGGGTCAGATTGCTGTCCAGCACTGCGGGACGATAAACAACCAGCCTATCGAACGGTTATCCTAGAACGGTCGTTCAAGTAAATCCCGGCAGGACATTCCCCGCCTCGATTCAAGCTGATATGCTCGATGTGAGAGGATGGTTCGGAACAGCGGGATCGTCCCGCCGTGATCGCAAAGCATGGCAGGTGTAAAACAGTTCGACCGCAGCGACGTTCTCGACCGCGCGATGGCGCTGTTTTGGAAGCGCGGCTATGAAGCGACTTCGATTCAGGACCTGGTCGAGGCGACGGGAATCAATCGCGGCAGCATCTACGGCACCTTCGGCGACAAAAAAAATTTGTTTCTCGCTGTACTCGACCGTTACGCAGAGAAAATCGGAACCCCGCTGATGGCCGAGCTGTCGGATCCGGATCCGCGGCGCGCGATCGAGAAAATGTTCGACTCGATTATCCGGCGCACCAGCGATCCGCGATTTCCGCGCGGCTGTCTCAGCACCAATACCTCTCTTGAATGTCCCGCCAGCGGAGACGAGATCACGCGCAGGATCGCCGAAATGATGGGCCAGCAGGAATCGGCGATCTATCGCGCGATTCGTCAAGCGCAGGTTGAAGGTTCGCTGAATTCGGAGCTAGACGCGCGGGCGCTCGCGCGCTTTTTCACGGCTGTCGCGCAGGGATTGAACGTGGTGAACAAAGCGATCGCCGATCCCGAGGTCCTCAAGGACATTAGCCGGGTTGCGATGCGCGTTTGGGACGGCCCAGAAAAAACCCGCCGCCGCAGACCCAGTACCAGTCGATGGAAAAAAACCCGGGCACGAAGATAGCGCGCCCGGGTCTTTGCACGTGAACGCCTCTGATTAGAACTCCATCGGATCGCGGAAGTGCTCCCGATAAATTTTCGACCGATGTTCCAGCAAGAGCGGGTCCATCGCCGCCTTGACCACGGGATCGGAGACAGTAAATCCCGGACGCCACGCCTCCGGCATCGGGCATTGTTCCTTCGGCAGCGGATCCAGCAGATTCGCAAACGCCGTCCAGTAGATATCGAGCGCGCTCAGGGCGTCGCCGGCAAAGTATTTCACGCCGCGCGCGTATTGTGATTTGAGCTGGGCGGTCAACGCGCGCAACGACGCCGCGGTGCGCTCACCGGCTCTTTTCGCGTCACCTTCGTTGTAGCGATACTTGCTGCCCATCACGCTCACGGCAGGTGGCGGACTACCGGAGGCGAACGCCGGCGCGAACAATTGCAATCGCCGGTTCCATCCGATTCCCATTTCGCCGCAGATCTCGTGCGATAGGCCGAACATCAGCACGCGCTGCATGGCGTCGGTTGGGATTAGCGAGGGCTTCGGTGCGAGACGCTCGGCCAGATAAAGGATATCGACCCAGCGATGGATCGGCGCCTCCTTGCCCCACGCGACGACCGGCGCGCTCGCTTCGCCGCCCCACTCGACAATTTCATCGTTGGACTCGCCCACCAGCCATGGCGCGGCGACGTAGTCCAGATGCTTGACCTCGAAAATGGTCTTGGCGGCTTGTCCCCAAGGACTGGGCATACCCTTCACGAGCACGATACGCAGTCCGGGGTTGTCGATGACTTCTCTGACGGTGCGGTATTCGAACATGGCGTTCCCTCCGATGGTAGAAACGCAGTTTAGCGAGTAACCACTGAGCGGCCCATTTTCAGAAGCTCTTCGGTTTTCTCATCCTTGTTGTCCTTTAATATCAAAGGCTCCGGCACCGCAATCCCGCGCTGGCATGCCGGACGCGCTTCCATTCGCGCCATCCATGCTTGCAGATTGGTCAGTCCGTCGATATTGACGCCGCTCCACTCGTAGATTCGCACCCAGCACCAGTTGGCGATATCCGCGATGCTGTATTCGTCGCACAGATACTCGCGCCCTTTGAGCTGCCCTTCGAGCACTTCGAACAAGCGCCGGCATTCATTGTGATAGCGCTGTATCGCCGACGGCAGTT
>DATJOQ010000080.1:0-4925 GCA_035506935.1 Binataceae bacterium (SeqCode)
GGTAGTCGTGGTCAGCGTATTGATAACCTTCTTGACACCGTGAACCTTGAGCGCCGTCTTTTCCGCCAGGGTTCGCGATTTTTCGTCGAATACTTTGCCGTACAGCACCACCACGCCGGGCGCAGCGGTATAGCAACTCGCGCCGTTGAGCCTTCGATCGTTCCTCAACGCCGCGTCGACCTTGTTCATCAACGAGGTTGAGGTATCAGCGCGTGCGCCGCTCGCAGTCCCTATCAAAGCGCCCGCGAGCAACATCATCGAGAGTGCAACCGGAAGCCATGACCAGCTTGACCGCTTGATCGCGGACGGCTCGAGACGTGAAGCCATTACTGCATCGCCACCCACTCGGAACAAAAGTCCCCGATTGGACATTCAAGCACTCCTTTGGATTTGTCCTTTGTCGCGCACGCCAACGGCTCGGGTGCGATCCTCAACCCGATCAGCCGCGGTCAGCTTGCCGCGGGCTTCCGGCCCTGCAATTCGAGCAGGCGATTTGTCGCCCGGTCCGCCCAGTAATCCATCGCCGCCTCGGCGTCACCCCACTTCCATTGCGCGGCCTGGCTGACCGCAATACCACCCGCGCGCTTGTCGATCGCCCCGGCGAGAAATTCGCCGCTAGTCGCATCGGTCGCCTTCATCTCCATTTCGGCGTCGCCGACGAACGCGTAGCTGCCGGTGGCGAGCGACTGCAGGCCGTTGATTATGCGCAGCTGAGGGACCACTACCGACACCGAGCGCAATCCAGGGGTCGCTGCACTCGCATTCACCAGCGCAACCTGCACCACCAGCACGCCGGGTCCGCCCTGATCAACCAGCGTAAAATTCTTTTGTATATCTTCCTTGAGCTTGTTGTAAAAATACGAGGTCAGCATGTGCTGATCGGTGGGCGACACGGTGGAGTTATCGCTGTCCCAGAACTCGACTGGTTCCAGCATGATCTTATTGTACTTGTCCCACTGCGTGTTCGGGCTGATGTACACCATAGCCGCCTGCCCTTCTTTGCCGGGCTGCAACAACGACAAGTCCTTGCCGAAGAATCCAGTGGCTGCGGGAGCCTCGCCGCTTTGAACCTGCTTGACTACTTCGGGCTGTTCGGAAACCGTCTTCGCGCAGCCGGCGATCAACGCCGCGATTAGGCAGGCGGTGGTCACCAAGGCCGCTGAGATAGCGGAAATGTGTTTCGTTTCAAGCCTCGTCATCACTGCCCTTTCCTCCAAAGGTTAAATGTCTCTCGGCGAGACAATAAACGTCAGGCCCTTTTCTTGCGGCCCTATTAAGCCAGAAGCAGGCCGCCAAGGATAGCCCTACTTTTTGTCACGTTTTGAGCATACGCTTGAGCCCGACGGCTCGGCGGCGAGGCTTCGCGCGCCGAATCTTGTCGCGGGCGAGGAGCGAACATGTCGCAAGGAATCGCGCAGGGAATCACGATTGAGCAATATCGGTACGAGGAAATCTATCCGAGCTTCAAAGCCGGCACCGACGAGAAGCAGATCACCTCGAGTCTGAATCAACGCTTGCTGAGAAGCCTGTTGAAAGCCGGGATTCCCGCTTCCGGTCGTCCACTCAAGGTCGGCGATATCGGATGCGGTCCGTGCGACACGATTCTGATGTATCTCGATAAGCTTGATTTTGCCCCCGGCTTCCGTATCCGCGCCACCGACTTCAATTCCGAGTATTGCAATCCGGACAGCGGGATAGCGCTGGCGGCGCTGGGTAAGGCGCAACGGGAGAACCGCGTGACGATCCCGGATTTTTCCGTCAGGCAGGGCGACTCTTTTGCCGGCAACCTTCTCGACCTGCTGCATCACGACGGAGAGAACGGCAACCGCAACAGCTTCGATATCGTATTCGCCTCGCACATGCTCTATCACGCCGGCTCGGAAGCGCAGGTTCACACGATGCTGAACGACGTGGTGCAGAATCTGCTGAACGAAAGCGGAATTTTCATTCTCTATCACGCCGCGCCCGAACACGGCTCATTGATCGACTTCCGCGCGCGCTACGGCCGCCGCTCGGCCGTGCTGGAAAAAAGCGACACGCCGGCGGTAAACATAGGCGACCCGGTCGCGTGCACCGCGCAATACTGCGCCAACAATCGTTTTCCATATTTCGAGCTGAAATTCGACGCCAGGCTGTTCATGCCAGGACTCACCGACGATCACTGGCGCATCTTCCACGAGCCGCGGCACTACGCTGAACTCGCGCAGAAGCATCCCGCCGCGTGCGAGAATCTGCGCCGCCTGATGTTCGTCACGCAGCGCGCGCCGCTCGAGTTCGCCGACGACAAATCCCCCTCCGGACTCGACGCTTATCTCGGCGAGGCACGGCGCGTGATCGAGCGCAACGGCGGGCACATGTTGCTGGCCGAACGGCTGCAGATAATCGGCCGGCGCGACGCTCCCAAACATGTGATAACGGGACTGCGCGACGCGATTAAGGGTTTGCAGGCTAAGTAACGGCCGCAGATCAGTTGTCGGCGCGGCGCGTCGAGCAAAGCCCTATCTGGGGTAAGCGAGGCGATGAGGGAACTGCGGGCGCCGACGTGAAAGGGTTCGAGAGCGGGGCCAGCGCGCTAAGCAGCCTCTCGATGAATCCGTGTGGATTTTCCCTGCTGTCCCGGAATTGAGCCACGGCCGAGTTTTTCGGCAGCACCCTGATTATCGCCATCATCCCGCCATCCTCGTGCTCCAGGATATGGCAGTGATAGACGAAATCTCCGGTATCCGGTCCGCGAAAGTCCACTCGCACGGCGACGTTGGGATAAGCGTGGGCAGGATTCCCATCCCAGAAGGGAACCTCGATCATATCGACCAGTTGCCCCTGTATTGCCTGGACCGGCTGGCTGCCGTTGAGCTGGAAATTGTTCTGCGACATCACCATGAAGTGAACCTGATGCAGGTGAAACTCGTGATTCTCGAGCGTGCGATTCTCGATCGTCCACTCTTCCACGGATCCCTGCGTGGTCGTGATCGCAGGCGGATTATCAGGTGAAAAGAGCGTCGGTTTCTGGCCCGCCACCGTGATGAAGAATTGGCTATCGGGGTTGTTCTCGGAGAAGTACAACTTGCGCCTGGCGGTGACTCGCGCGTTGGCCAATCCCTTGAACCTCTGATGAGCCGGCGTCGAGGGTTGCTGCACCGAAGACTCCTGAATCGCTGGCTGAGCGGCGATGACCGGTTTGTTGGTGACGACGATATTGGCCAGCGTGCGCCGCGGATCGTTATCACCGTCCGGGCCGGTATCGACGGCCTGGGTCAGAAACTTGGCGCTCTTCACGTACCTGGCAGGTCCCGTCAGGATGAACTCCACGCGCGAGGCCGGCGGCAGGCGGAAATCGGTCACCGGGATCAGCGTGCCGCGCCCAGTGCCGTCCTGCGATCCGACCGGAACCCCGTCCACTGCCACCAACTGCAAGACCTGGGGCATCTCGTTGTAGAGTACTTGCAGATCGAGAATAGTGTCTGCCGAAGCGTTGGCCACGCGCCAGAACTCCTTGGCTTGCGGCTTCATCTCGATCACCGCCGGTACCTCGGCTGGATACGAAATCGGAACGTAGTTGAGCGTCAGATCCCATGACGGCACGCGGCCCATAGGCGGCGGCTCGCCGGGAACGATCTGATCGCGTATCATCAGCACCCGCTGGGGCAATCCCTGAACCGCAGGCTGAACGTTCTCGACTCCGTCGATTATTATCGCACCCGACGCTCCTCCCTGGACCGCGGATTCGCTCTGTCCGTGAACGTGCGGATGGTACCAATACAGGCCGGGCGGCTCGTTCCTGGGGAACGCCACGTTGTAGGTGAAGGTCTCGCCCGAATTAATCAGTGTGTGGATGACTTCATCCTGATGGCAGGTCGGCGAGGTGTTGGTCCCGTGATAGTGGATGTTCACCGACGAGCTGTCCATCGTGGTCGCGCCGCACACCGTGTCGGCGTTGGTCGACATCCGCATCGCGCTGGCCGAAGTCGGCGCAGGCAGATTATTCTTAACATTCACGACCAGATGGTCACCGGGACGAATGTGTAGCGTGGGGGACTCGGTGCCGTCAGGCGTGGTGAAGCAGTAGAGCGTCCTGCCTTCCGCGTCCTGCTCGGTATTGTACGCAAGATCGACGCTCAACACGCCGTCACTGCTATAAAACGCCGGCGGATTAACCGCGGTGCTGCCCGCCGCGTAGCGGGTACACGGCGCGCTCACCTGAGCCGCCACCACAATTGGCATTAGCAACAGGGCAATTATTGCGAGGAGCAACAAGTTGAAGCGGATGAAGGTCACGATGCCTCCTGAAAATGGGCCGTGCAGAGCCCCGGCTCTGGCGGCTCAATCCTAAAAGCCCGCCCCCCAATCGCGCTGTGCGAAACCGCCAGACCGCGGCAGTCATCCGTGCGGCGCTGCGCCCGGTAACTCCATGGTTTCGCTGCCCTGCCGATGTCATTTTAGGCGCTATCTGAAATTGAGATTCACTCTCAATATCAACGCAGGTTTGGCTTGTCAAGAATTTAATACGCACAAAGTAAGCTATGGCCGAAATACTGAGGAGTGACCGTTAGCTACGGCTTCGCCGAAAGCGATTTTGGCGCAGACTTGGCTTGGCTCTCGCCCACGGCAACGCTCAGTCGGCGAAACGATATTTCGCCCGCGCCGTTGCGTGGGATTGGATCGGCGGATTGTCCGAACAGCGGGCGGCTCAGATCTCTTCGGCGACCGCCTCTTCGCGCATGGTTGGCTTGGGACGGGTGTCGATCGGAGTGTAATGACGCTCCATTTCGCCGATGTAGATCTGGCGCGGGCGCGCGATCTTCTGCTCTTCGTCGCGCACCATCTCGGCCCACTGCGACATCCAGCCCGAAGTGCGCGGGATCGCGAACAGTACCGGGAACATCGAGGTCGGGAATCCCATCGCCTGGTAGATGATCCCCGAGTAG
>DATJOQ010000081.1:0-5246 GCA_035506935.1 Binataceae bacterium (SeqCode)
TCGCGCGGAAAAAACCCTTCGACGTGATCATCGCGAATGCGGGTGTGATGGCGTGTCCCCTGGGCAAGACGGCGGACGGATTCGAAACCCAATTCGGCACCAATCATCTCGGCCATTTCGTGTTCGTCAATAAACTGATCCCGCTGCTGAGGTCGGGCGCGCGCATCCTGACGCTGTCGTCGGCGGGCCATCAGATCAGTGACGTGAATCTCGACGATCCAAATTTCGAGCGTACCGAGTATCAGCCTTTCACCGGATACGGGCGATCGAAGACGGCGAACATCCTATATGCGGTCGCGCTCGATAACCGGCTGAAGTCTCGCGGCATCCGCGCCGGCGCGCTGCATCCAGGTGTAATCGAGACCGAGCTCGGACGTCATGTCACGCCGGAGCTGCGCGCGCTGATAAGTCAGCGGATTGCGACCGTCAAGCGCAAGACGATTCCTCAGGGTGCGGCGACCCAGGTATGGGCGGCATTCGTCGCCCCGGCCGACGCCGTCGGCGGCCGCTACTCTGAAGACTGTCACGTATGCGAGGTGAACGACGATGCGACCTCGCGCGCGGGCGTCCGTTCATACGCGGTGAACCTCGATCGGGCCAACGCACTGTGGCGCAAGAGCGAGGAGATGGTCGGCGAACGCTTCGTGCTTTAGCTCCCTGTAACTTCGAAGCGTGCCCGCGCAGAGTTCTCGCTTCGGAGAGAAACGATCGTTTTCTTTTCGGGGTCTGGACCTATGAGTCGATGCGAGAACATCTTGCTTGTTTTCGCACGCACGAGAGTCTATTTGGTAGCTGAATCCGACGGGCGACGTTTTGATTGCCACGACGGAAATCTAAAACTATGGAGATCAACCATGGCTGGCACATCGACAGAGGAGCGTGCGCTGCTCACCCCTCAGATGGTTAACGAGCTTCGGCCCGACAGCTTTCAAGTGCACCCGTGGGCGACGTCTCTTGAATATCGCGATCTCGGGCTGAAAGAGCTCACGGGAGGCAAGTTCAGCGCCACCGTGTATCGTGCAAGACCGGGACATCACGAGGGACTGCCGTGGCATCAGCACAACCTCTCGTTTCAGTTCGCCTTCGTCACAAAAGGCTGGGCAATCTTTGAATTCGAAGGAGTAGGGCAAGTCAGGTTGGAACCAGGCACAGCAATTTACCAACTCCCGATGAATCGCCATCGAGAAATTTCCGCGTCAGAGGATTTCGAGATCCTCGAGGTCACCACGCCAGCCGAGTTCAAAACCATCATGGAGTAGGAACCGCGCGACAAACTTAACTCGGCGCGTGCGCGAGGATTCGCGGCTTTCAGGTCTAGAAAATTTTCAGCTCCGGACAATTACCCAAATCGGAGCCGATTCCGAGCCGGCGCGCCTCCTGGTCGCATCCTTTCCGCGATTCAATAAACGGAAAGGGACTTCATACCGTCGACAATTTTATCTTGACTCGAAGGCCGTCGAGAATGAATTGGACCGTCCCATCCACCGATTGCTCGCTGATCAGCTGATGTTCCTTGCACGCCCGATTGATATTCTCAGGCGTTACCTATTCGACATCTGTCTCCGCAAAAACATCGGGGTTACGTTATCAAGGAGATAATCACTGATGGATATCGGCAAACTGGGACTGTGGACGATTTGCGATAACATGAACGCGGCTGAGACCCTGCGGCTCGTCCGCAAGGTGGAAAGGCTTGGTTACGGCACGTTCTGGATCCCCGAGGCTTGGGGCCGCGACCCGTTCAGCCACGCGGCATATCTGCTCAGCCATAGCGACCGCGTCGCGCTCGCCACCGGTATCGCCAACATCTGGTCGCGCGACACGCTGACCATGATGTCCTGCGCAAAGACCGTCGCCGAGTTGGCCGGCGGCCGTTTTGTGCTCGGACTGGGTGTCAGCCACAAGCCGCTGGTAGCCGATCTTCGTGGGCACGACTACAGCAAACCCTTCACCCGCATGAAAAGCTACGTGGCTGGTCTGAAAAGCGCGATCTACAAGGCGGTTCCACCCCGGGAAGAAGTTCCGATCGTGATAGCCGCGCTCCATCCTCGGATGCTCCAGCTTGCCGCCGCTGAAACCAGGGGCACTCACACTTACTTCGTTCCGCCCGCACACACCGCCAGGGCGAGAGCCGAAATGGGTCCGCAGTCATGGATCTGCGTGGAGCAGGCGGTGATTCTCGAGAGCGATAAGGCCAAGGCGCGGCACGCTGCCCGCCAATACATGAGTTTCTATTTGCCGCTGCCCAACTACGCGAGAAGTCTTAAATCGCTGGGATTCACCGATGCGGATATTGCCCAGGGAGGCAGCGATCGCCTGGTCGACGCGATCGTGGCCTGGGGAGCGGAGGACAAAATCCGCGACCGGATAGCGGAGCATTTCGCCGCCGGCGCGACTCATGTTTGCATTCAACCTCTGCTGTCTGACGGCACTGGTGCGCTCGACGAACGCGCCATCGAGGCGCTCGCGCCATAGCGCGCTTTCTGCAAACAGGAGATCACGGCGGCTCCTTTTCAGGGTCGTTGGCATTTTCGACCTCCGCGTATAGCCTTTCTTTACTGAGGCTCCAATCATGCAACCTTCGATACGCGAACAGCGGCGCGCCCAGATGTTCCCGGTGCTGGAACCGAATGAGATCGAGCGTGTTCGCCGTTTCGGAACGCCGGTAAGTTTTTCGAAGGACCAGTTGATCGCCCGCGCCGGTGAGCCGCCTGCGGGGATGTTAATCATCCTGCAGGGAGAAGTCGTGATCACGCGCAAGGACGCCCTCGGCAGCGATCGACTGATCGTCGAGGACGGGCCGGGCAACTTCGTGGGCGAACTCGCCCAGCTGTCGGGCCGGCCGTCTCTGGTTGACGTGCGCGCCAAATCCGCGGTCGACGGATTGATCATAACGCCCAAAAAACTGCGCGCGATGCTGGTAGAGGAAGCCGAGATCGGCGAACGCGTGATGCGCGCGCTGATTCTGCGGCGGGTCGGCTTGATCGAGGACGGAGCTGGTCCGGTGATCGTCGGTCATGCCGCACAAGCCGACGTTCTGCGGCTGCAGAATTTCCTTTCACGAAACGGCCAACCCCATCTGCTGCTCGATCCCGACAAGGACAAAATGGCGCGGATGCTGATGGACCAGCTCCACGTTTCTCAGGGTGAGCTGCCGATCGTGCTGCCCGCCGACGGGCAGGTCCTGATGAGACCCTCTGAATGGGAGGTCGCTCGAAGCATCGGGATGGTCGAACCGCTCGATCCTGACAGAGTCTACGACGTCGCGATCGTGGGGGCTGGCCCGGCCGGCCTGGCAACCGCGGTCTATGCGGCATCAGAGGGTCTGTCGGTCCTGGTAGTAGACTGCCGCGCCTTTGGCGGTCAGGCTGGGGCGTCTGCGCGAATCGAGAACTATCTCGGTTTCCCGACCGGTGTCAGCGGATTGGCGCTGATGGCGCGGGCGTACAATCAAGCGCAAAAATTCGGCGCCACCGTTGCCATCCCGCAAGAAGTGTTAGCACTCGAAAACGCGCCCGACTCGTCGCGCGGCCGTTTCATGTTGCGGCTCCGCGATAACCAGCATGTCGCCGCTCGTTCAGTCGTTATCGCCAGCGGAGCCCAGTATCGACGTCTGGCTGTCGACAATCTCGACAAGTTCGACGGGCTGACCGTTCATTACTGGGCCTCGCCGCTGGAACGAAACCTGTGTAGTGGCCAGGAGATCGCGTTAGTTGGAGGTGGAAACTCGGCGGGTCAGGCGGTCGTCTATCTGGCCGAGAAGGTCGCGAAGCTGTATCTGATAGTCCGCGGCCCCGGCCTCGAAGCCAGCATGTCGCGCTACCTGATCGACCGCATCTCCGCGCTTTCGAACGTCGAGCTCGTGACCGAGACCGAGGTGGTGGCGCTGGAGGGCAATGACGGTGTGCTGGAAGCGGCGCGATGGCGCAGCCGCCGCTCGGGTCTGGAGACGCGGCGCAATATCCATCACATGTTCCTGTTTATCGGCGCCGATCCCAATACGGATTGGCTTGTACAATGCCACGTGGCCGTCGACAAGAACGGCTTCGTCTGTACCGGCGCCAAACTGGGCAGCGATCGGCCGTCGCTGGCAACCAGCCGCGACGGAGTGTTCGCGGTCGGCGATATCCGCTCGGGCTCGATCAAGCGCGTGGCTGCGGCCGTCGGGGAAGGGGCTCAGGTGGTGGCGGAGCTTCACGCCTATCTGGCAGCGTCGGCTGACAAGCCCGTCTCGTGAACAGATGCCGGTTGATGCCTGGTGGGGCAAGGGGTTGAGCGAATCGACGTGAGTGCCTAGAAGACAGAGGCTCGGAGGAGGAAGCGGCCCGGTGGTCGCACCGGTCTTCAAAACCGGTTTGGCGGGTATTGCGCCCGCCGGAAGGTTCGACTCCTTCCCCCCTCCGCCACATTTTCTCTTAATTTCATTAGCTTTTTTCGACGGCTGCCAACAGACTGCCAACCCGCGTGCTCGAGATATTCACCGAGTTGCGCCATTGCCGGTGCAATTTCGCGCTCGTCGCCGATGGCGTAGCGGCTGTACATTGCGTTGCTCCAGCCACCTAACTTCATGGCGACGCTTCGCGGTACGCCTGCACGGTCCATGTTGCGGCAGGCCGAACGACGTAGATCGTGAAAGAGCAAACCGGGCAGGCCGGCGTTGCGACAACCTGCCGACCACTGGTCGCGTAGAGCTCCGAGCAAACCTCGCTCTCCGCTCTGCTTGAATAGCGGATCGCCAGCGGCGTGATGTTGCCGTCCACGCACGACCGCGGATTTGTGAAAGCAGAAAACCCACTGCGTGATTATTCCCGCTCCTCGAAGCTGTTCGTTCACGGCCGCGCGACGTTCAATAATTGCCGCTAGTTCAGGAAACTGCGCGTAATCTGCTTTGCGGGGGGTTCCAGTCTTCGTCTCGTGAAAGTGAATAACCTGCGTATCGAGCTCGATGTCAAACCACCGGAGGCCCAAGATTTCCATTCCACGCGGCCCTCGGGCGCTTCTTTTTTTCTTCAGGTTCGTTGACCACTCTTCCGGAGAGGCGCTACTTTTGCGACGCAGAGACCGCATTTGTTGGCGTTCAAGTCAGCGGGGAATGAGCGTCTATGAGCTCCCTCAGTCGTCTTCGTCGTCTTCGGCTCTGGCTATCCAGCCCAGGACCAGCCGATTCCAACGAGCACAACGGTGATGCGACGCTCCACACGACTGGTAACCTACCTCAGCGATCGCGGAACACTCGCTCGCATCAA
>DATJOQ010000082.1:0-24154 GCA_035506935.1 Binataceae bacterium (SeqCode)
GCGATCAAGGCGATGAGCGAGCTGACCGGGCCTGTGCTGGGAATCACGCTGGTGCTGACGTCGGTGTTTTTGCCGGCGTCGTTTCTGCCGGGAATCACGGGGCAGATGTTTCGCCAGTTCGCGCTGGTGATCGCGGCAACCGCGATTATCAGCGCGTTGAATGCGCTGACCTTGAAGCCGACGCAATGCGCGCTGTACCTGAAACCTCGACCAAAGGATCACAAGCCCAACTGGTTCTATCGCGGATTCAACCACGCCTACGGCGCACTCGAACATCGCTACATCGGCGTTATCACGCGCATGGCGCGCCATCCCTATTCGATGGCGTTGCTGTTCTTCGTGATCGTCGCGATCGCAGGAGCCGCGTTCTCGATGTATCCGACCACGCTGGTTCCGCTCGAGGATCAAGGCTACTGCATCGTAATTGCGGACTTGCCGCAAGGCGCCTCGCAGCCCCGCGTACGCGGCGTAGCCTCGCAGATTGACAGCATCCTCAAGTCAGTCAGCGGGATCAGAGGTTGGGTCACGATCGGCGGTTATTCCGCGCTGGATACGGCCAAGCTCTCGACCGCGATTACCACGTTCGTGATGTACCAGGAGTGGGACAAGCGTCCGGCCGGATTTTCGCAGGAGGCATTTCTGCAGGGGCTGCAAAAAAAACTGGCGTCGATAAATGAGGCCCAGGTGCGGGTGCTTCCGCCGTCGCCAATTCCAGGCTTGGGTAACGCGTTTGGCTTCCAAATGATAGTGGAAGATCGTGCCGACATGGGACTGGCCGAACTGCAAAAGGGAATGCAGGGCGTTCTGACCGCCGCCTACGACCGGCCGGGGTTCCTGATGATCGGATTCACCACCTTCAGTGCGCGAAGCCCGCAGCTCTATCTGGATATCAACCACACGATGGCGCGATCGCTTGGGGTCCAGAACAAGGACATCTATGCGACGCTGCAGACCAATCTGGGATCCAGCTACATAAACCTGTTCAACAAATTCAATCAGAGCTTCCAAGTCCGTGTGCAGGCGTCGGAAGACTATCGCCGGCAGCTTCAGGATATCGGCGATCTCTACGTCAGGAACACGGCGGGCCAGATGGTCCCGCTTGGCGCGCTACTCGATATCCGGCGCGTGCTCGGCAGCGAACTAATCACGCGTTACAATCTGTACCCCGCGGCGAGCATCACCGGTATCCCGAATCCGCGATTCAGCTCGGGTGAAGCGCTCGAGTTCATGGAACACACCGCCGAGCACATCCTGCCGCATGGGATGGACTACGAATGGACCGGGCTGTCGTACCAGGAGAAGCTGGTCGGTAATCAGGCGGTCTTCATTTTCGCGCTATCGATCACCTTGGTCTTCCTGGTGCTGGCGGGACAATACGAGAGCTGGGCCGATCCGGCGGCGGTTATCCTGACCGTACCGATGGCGCTGGCGGGGATCATGATCGCGCTGGTGCTGCGCAAGTTCCCGATCGACTTATATACCCAAATCGGCCTGGTGCTGTTGATCGCGCTCGCGGCCAAGAACGCTATCCTGATCGTCGAATTCGCTCGCGAGCTGAAGGAGGGAGGCATGACGGCGGCCGATGCCGCAATTGAGGCGGCGCGTCGCCGCTTCCGGCCGATTCTCATGACCTCGATCGCGTTCGTGCTTGGCGTCGTGCCGTTGATGACGGCGACAGGCGCGGGCGCCGCCAGCCAGCAATCGCTGGGCACGGTGGTGGTCGGCGGAATGATCGCCTCGATTCTGCTCGCGATCCCGTTCGTGCCGGTCTTCTATATCATCGTGCACGACATAGCAGGCTGGGTGCGCCGCTAAGGCTCCTGAACGTGAAACCGGCTGCCGATCGGCCATACGCGCTGGATCATGGCGAATAGGAACGCGGTGGTCAGCCCGAATAGCAGCATGCCGTTGAGCGCCTCCAAAGCGCCCATCAGTTGCCACTTAGATTTTAAGAACATCGGGGCATGGCCATAGCTGGTCAAGGCGTTAAGCGAGTACAGCATCGCCGAACGCTGATCCGGCAGCGCATCAACGATGCGGTAAGCAAAAGCCCAGATTCCCGCCTCGAGTCCGTGCAGAGCAGTTGCTAACAGGGATGTGCCTCCCATCACTGCTCCAAACTTGAACAGAAAACGGCGATGCTCTTCGGCCTGCCCCAGAACATGGACGACTCTTTCACCGATCAGGGCAAGACCGCACACGTGGATCGCTACCGTTAGTACGATCAACGGTACGCTCCAAACCCAATCCCCGGCCCATACGCCCACTTGGATGGTAGGCATCAGTGTCCTCGCGCGCAGTTATAGCAACCGCGGGCGAGTAACACGAACGAGTCGATCGCTAGTTTTGAGACGTAATGGTTCCTAAGTCGGCGGGCACGCCGGTCAGCGTCAGGGTGACAGGCGTTGTGATCCCGGTTACCTGCTGATCCGATGAACCGGTGCCAGTGTTACTCCCTCCGCAACCGAACAGGCTGCCGCTGCAGCTGCCGCATCCCACCTCCGACGCTGCCAGCACCAGCGCCAGCAGTAAGACGACCAAATGGCGCGGGCGCAAACGACCGTCCATCCAAAGCATGCCGACAGCGAGCAGGCTCAGCATCGTGAGGAAGATTCTGGAGGCCGACTGGGAATGCGGCCAAACAATAGATGCGAACATCATGCTGTCGATGCCCGAAACCGGTGTTGCCGTCGCTGCGCTGCCCGCGATGGTTGCAGTCAGGCCGAAGCTGGCGGCCGGTTGATTCACATTCAGCGGGACCGGAGAGGCGAAGGTTATCGTACTGGAAGTCTGCAGCGGCACAGATATGGACTGAGACGAATTGTCGGAGCCGGTGGCGGTCATAGTCATCGAAGCGAACAGGTTCGGGTTACTGATCGAGAGTTGGACCGCGGTGATAGTCTGGTTGGTGGCGTAGCCGTTGGTTACGGTGAATTGACCAGCATTTACGGTGGAACCGGGGCTGGTGGTCTGGGTACCCGAACTAGTGACGGCCACGGTAAGCTGCTGGGCGTCGGCAGCCCCGGCGCAAAGCGCGATCGCTAGACAGATCGTCAAACCCAGCCAGACTTTGTTTCGAGTATTCACCGATTACTCCTCGTCAGGACTATGGCAGTTTTCCCAGAGCCAGTTCAGCAACCAACCCGCTCGCCACCGCAATTACCGCACCGGCGCAAATCCCCCGACACTAAGAGACGATTGTTCGCGACGAAAGTTGCGCTTCTTTGCGATATTTGGCGAATTTCTCCACGGCAACAGTGCACTTTCGCGCAGCTCCCAGAGTTTATGATATGGTCCGTTTTCGTATCGGTTTGGGACAGGCGATGCCTCAGCGGCGCACGACTGGTCCGGCGCCAAATGCCCAGTATCGTCTGTCGCGATACTACGCGCTACGGCGATTGATCGGCGGACCAGCATTTGCGCGAGCGGCCACGGACCAGATAATTATCAGTAGAGGTTTAGTTCGATAAACCTCTGATTAGAGGATCAAATGGATAAGCCTGAGATTGGTGGAACCGAGACGGCCGCGTCCGGGGCGTCGCAAACCGGCGCCAGGCCGATGAACGGCGCGGAATTTCTCGAGAGCCTGCAGGACGAGCGCGAGGTCTGGATCTATGGCCAGCGGGTAAAGAACGTTACCAAGCATCCGGCCTTCCGCAACGCGGCGCGCATGATCGCGCGCATGTACGACGCGCTTCACGCTCCCGCCACTAAAGCGGTGCTGACCGACACCACCGACACAGGCAACGGCGGCTATACCCATCGCTTCTATCGGGTTGATCGCACGCTCGAGCAGCTTGTCGCCACGCGCGACGCGATCGCGCAATGGGCCAAGATTTCGTACGGGTGGATGGGCCGTTCGCCCGACTACAAGGCCAGTTTTCTCGGTACGCTCGGCGCCAACGACGAATTTTACGCGCCTTATCAGAAGAGCGCGCTGAATTGGTACAAGAAAGCCCAGGAACGGGTTCTATTCCTCAACCACGCGATCGTTAATCCGCCGATCGATCGCAGCCGCCATCCCAACGAGATGGCCGACGTGTTCGTTCACGCCGAAAAGGAAACCGACAGCGGTATCGTGGTAAGCGGAGCCAAGGTGGTCGCGACCGGCTCGGCCCTCACGCACGCCAATTTTATCGGCTTCTACGGCGGAACGCCGCTGGGGCGACCGGACATGGCGATCTTCGCCATGATTCCGATGAACACGCGCGGCGTGAAGCTCATCTGCCGCACCTCGTATGAGGCCACGGCGGAAGTGATGGGCAGTCCGTTCGACTATCCGCTGTCGAGCCGGCTGGATGAAAACGACGCCATCCTGGTGCTCGACCAGGTGTTCATTCCGTGGGAGGACGTTTTCGTTTATCGCGATCTCGACAAGGCCAACAACTTCTATCCAAACTCGGGATTCCTGCATCGTTTTGCGCTTCACGGATGCACGCGGCTGGCGGTCAAGCTGGATTTCCTGGTGGGCCTGCTGCTCAAGGCGGTAGAGGCCACGGGACTTAAAGAAGGACGCTTCACGCAGATGCAGGTTGGCGAAGCGTTCGCGTGGCGCAACCTTTTTTGGGGCTTGACCGACGCGATGGCGCGGACGCCGGAGGCGTGGCGCAAAGGAGCGCTCCTGCCCAACGGGGAATACGCGAGTGCCTATCGTATACTGGCGACGATCGCGTATCCGCGAATAAAGGAGATTATCGAGCAGACCGTGTCGAGCGGTCTTATCTATCTCAACTCGCATGCGGTCGATTTGAAGAACCCCGAGCTGCGTCCGTATATTGACAAGTACATCCGTGGTTCGTACGGCTACAGCGCCGAGGAACGCATCAAGGTGCTGAAGCTTCTATGGGACGCGATCGGCTCGGAATTCGGCGGACGTCACGAACTGTATGAGCGCAACTACGCCGGCAATTTCGAGAACATCAGGATCGAAACGCTGCTCCAGGCAACCGGCTTGGGCCGTGTCGACGAGCTGAAGGGCTTCGTCGACTCGTGCCTGAACGAGTATGACGTCGATGGTTGGAAAGTTTCGGATTTGATTGATACGCGCGACGTCAATCGGATTTTGGACAAAGAATTTTTTAAGGGTTAGGCGCTGCGCGATCCCAACTGCACCTGGGTTCATTAGAAGCATATGGCGCTGCAAGAGCACGATCTTCAATTCGAATCGATTCCGGTTCACTATTGGCAAGGCGGACAGGGATTTCCGTTGCTGATGCTGCACGGCTCCGGTCCGGGCGCCTCGACTATCGGCAATTGGCGGCTGGTTCTCGATAAGCTGGCCGAGCGCTATCACGTGCTTGCGGTCGACTTGATCGGGTTCGGCAAATCGGGGCGCAAGAAGAGCGAACCATACTTCGATCTCGATCTATGGTTGCGGCAGGCCCGGCATATGCTGACGCTGTTGCCCGGCGAGAGCGTGGGCATAATCGGTCATTCGTTATCTGCGGTGTTTGCGCTCAAGCTTGCGGCAAGCGAGCGGCGGGTGCGCAAAGTGCTGACCACGGGCGCGATGGGCGGTGCGTTCAAGCTCAATCGCTACATGGACTGGACCTGGAGCTTTCCGGAAAATCGTGAGGAGCTGCGCCGAACTATCGATTCATTGGTGTACGACAAATCGATAATCACGGAGCCGTTCCTGGACAACCGGTTGCAGGTGCTGCAGGCGCCCGGATATGCCGAGTACCTTCGCTCGATGTTCTCGGGCGACAAGCAGCGGTATATCGATCAATCGGTGCTGTCCGCTGACGAACTGCGCAAGCTCGACTGCGACGTGATTATGATGCACGGACGCGATGACTTGCCTATTCCGGCGGCGGAAAATACCCTCGCGCTAAGCCGCCTGATTCCGAAGGCCGACGTGATGATAGTGGGACGCTGCGGGCATTCGCCGGCGCTCGAGCATCCGGAGAAACTGCTGGCGTGTGCCACGATGTTATTTGGTTAATCGATACGCAGAATGAAATCACGCTGACGAAAAAGTAAAACGAGTCGAAGGTACCGATATGCGCAAATTCATTCGCTGCGGCAAACTGTTCACCGGCAATGATAGTAATGCGTCGTCCGATCAAACGGTGGTGTTCGAGGACGATAAGATTGGCTACGTCGGCGCAACCGCTAAGGCGCCACAGCCGGATTCGCACGACGAGGTGCTCGATTACTCGCGCGAATTCGTGATGCCGGGGCTGATCGATTCGCATGTGCATCTCTCCTACGGCAATGCGAGAACGCAGGAAGATATCGATCTGTACGCTTCGATGGAATTCCGCGCGATTCGCGGCCTGGAAGCGGCGCAGCGCGTGTTGCGTGCGGGCTACACCTCGATGGCCGACCTCAGCATCAGCGGCCGCGTGAGTCTCGCGGTGCGCGACGCGATCGAGGCGGGACTTTTCGTCGGGCCGCGCGTCAGCAGTGCCGGACGTGCCCTGACCACGCGCCAGGGATTGGATGACTGGTATCCGCGCTGGATCGGCGTGCCGGAAACGTCGATCGGCGTGCTGGTGCGCAATATCTCCGAGGCGATCGAGGAGATCCGCGGGCAGGCCAAGGACGGCGTGAATTTCATCAAGCTGGCGATGGACGGCGATTCGATGAATCCAGCGACCGGCATGGTTGCCGGCTTCAACCAGGAAGAAACCACAGCGATGGTCACCGAGATCCATCGCATCGGCAAAAAAGCCGTTGTTCACTCGCGTGGGGCGGAAGCGGTGAAGTATTCAGCGCGCGCCGGTGCTGACGTAATCCTGCACGCCTCATGGATGGACGCGGAAGGTCTCGAGCTGGTGGTAAAAAATCGCTGCTCGGTGATGCCGACTATCAGCCTGATCGCCAACAATATCGATTTCACTCAGCCGGCCGACGCCTGCTACCCGTCGTTCCCCGACGCTCACAAGCGCGAACTCGAAGCCGCGATCAAATCGCTGGGCGAGGCGCGCCGCGCCAATGTCCCGTTCATGGTAGGCACTGACAGCGGCTTCGCGGTTACGCCGTACGGCGAGTGGCACGCGCGCGAGCTCGAACACTATGTGAAATATCTCGGCTTCACGCCGGCCGAAGCGCTCCGATGCACCACCGCGGGAAACACCCGATTAATGAAAGAGGGCAACAAAATCGGGCGGCTCGAGAGCGGATGTTTTGCCGATTTGGTGGTCGTCGACGGCAACCCGCTTCAGGATATTTCGGTGCTGCAGGATCGTTCCCGCTTCAAAGCGATCTTCAAATCGGGCGAGCTGGTGAAATTGTCGATCAACGATAACGCGCGCCGCCTGAGCAGCGAATCTTCATACCAGATGTGGAACGAGGTCTACACGCAACAGCGGGTGGCGCAAATTCGTGCGCGCACGCGTGCGGCAGCCTGAAGCCAGCTAGAACAGCATCATCGAGTTGAGGGAGTAAATGTCTGAGACGGTGAAATACAGCAATCCGACTGGCGTCTCCAAGCCCTTGGGCGCGTACAGCCATGTGTCGAGGGTCAAGACTTCCGAACTGCTGTTCATCGCCGGCCAACTGGCGGTGAACGAAGCCGGTGAGTTGGTCGGCAAGGGTGACTTCGCGGCCCAGATGCGCCAAGTGTTCGACAACCTTGGCCGCGTCCTCAAAGCCGAGGGACTTGGCTTCGACCATGTGGTGAAGTTCACCACTTTCCTGGTGCATTCGCAGGACATCGAAAACTTCATGGCTGTCCGCAAAGAGCTTTTTCCGAGTATCTATCCTGGCGGCAAGTATCCACCGAATACTCTGCTGATGATCGATCGTTTGGTTGGCGAGCAGTTCCTGATCGAGGTCGAAGCGATCGCGGCGATCTGAATCGACTATTCGAGTTCAAGCAGCGCTCGTGCTTCATGCTGGCGAAACCGCGCACCGACGGTGTCTGGTAGCTGATGAATGGGCGCGCAAGCAGGGGAACTTCGTCGCCGGGACCCGACGACCTCACCACTATCGATCCCGTTTGCGGAATGAGTGTACAGCCTGGAGCCAACCAGTCGTCGTACGAGTATGGGAGCAAAACCTATCATTTCTGCGGCGCCGCTTGCCTGGAGAAATTTAAGCTCGCGCCTGAGAAGTTCGCCGCGAGCACCGCGCCGATCGCAGATGTAGTCGGCGATGGCGCGGGGCAATCGTCGCCAGGCGTAACCGAATACATCTGCCCGATGCATCCGGAGATCGTGCGGAACGCTCCGGGTTCTTGCCCCATCTGTGGGATGGCGCTCGAGCCGCGCGTGCCGGCGGCTGCGGAAGATAATCGCGAACTGGTCAACATGAGGCGTCGCTTCTGGTTAAGCGTCGCGCTGGCGGTGCCAGTGGTTGTTGCCGGGATGGCGGATCTCGCGTTCCCGGAAACATTTGAGCGTGTCGTTTCGACAACGTCGATCGGTTGGCTCCAATTTATTCTGACCACGCCGGTGGTGCTGTGGTGTGGCTTGCCCTTCTTTGAACGCGGTTGGCGATCGATCGTAAATCGAAGCCTCAACATGTTCACGCTGATCGCGCTCGGAGTAGGTATCGGTTACACGTACAGCGCGGTAGCGATTCTGATACCGGGGATTTTTCCGTCCTCGTTCCGCGGCCCAGGCGGCGACGTGCCGGTCTACTTCGAAGCGGCCGCCTCGATCGTGACGCTTGTGCTGCTCGGCCAGGTGCTCGAGTTGCGCGCGCGTGGCCGGACAGGCGCCGCGATTCGCGCTCTGTTGGGGCTGGCTCCGAAAACCGCGCGCAAGATCATCGATGGCCGCGATGAAGATATTCCGCTCGATCAGGTGCGTCCCGGAGATCTCCTACGCATCCGGCCGGGCGAGAAGGTGCCGGTCGACGGTACGGTGGTCGAAGGCGCCAGCTCGGTGGACGAGTCTATGGTTACCGGCGAGCCGATCCCGGTCGAGAAACATCAAGGGGATCGGCTGATCGGCGCGACCATCAATGGCACGGGCGCGATCGTGATGCGGGCCGATCGGGTTGGAGCGGAGACCCTGCTCGCGCAAATCGTGCGCCTCGTGGCCGACGCTCAGCGCAGCCGCGCGCCGATTCAAAAGCTGGCTGATACAGTCGCCGGTTATTTTGTGCCCGGCGTCATCGCGGCGGCAGCGGTCACTTTTGCCGTTTGGGCGATGGTCGGGCCAGAGCCACGAATGGCGCACGCACTGATTAACGCAGTCGCGGTGCTGATTATCGCTTGTCCCTGCGCACTCGGATTGGCGACCCCGATGTCGATAATGGTCGCGATGGGGAAAAGCGCGACCGTCGGCGTATTGTTCAAGAATGCTGAAGCTATCGAGATCATGCACAAGATCGACACGCTGGTTGTCGACAAGACCGGGACTCTCACCGAGGGCAAGCCGAAGCTGGTTTCGGTCAATGCCGCATCGGGATTCGAGGAGAAGGAAATTTTGCGCCTGGCCGGCAGTCTGGAGCGTGGCAGCGAGCATCCGCTAGCGGGAGCAATCGTAATCGGCGCGGAAAGCCGCGGACTGACGCTGGTCTCGTGCGAAGATTTCGCGTCAACGCCGGGAATGGGTGTGAGCGGAACGGTTGAAGGGCGGAAGGTCGCGCTTGGGAATCTCGCGATGATGAAACAGCTCGGCGTCGAGCTCGAGCTTGCATCGATCGCGGAAAAAATACGGAGCGAGGGACAGACCGCGATGTTCGTGACGGTGGATCGCAAACTCGCGGGCGTCGTGGCGGTTGCCGATCCGATCAAGGCCACGACACCAGAAGCGATTCGCCAGCTACATGAAGACGGCGTCAAGGTTGTGATGCTGACGGGTGACAGCGCTGTTACTGCGCGGGCGGTGGGGAAGAAACTCGGAATCGACGAGGTTGTGGCGGAGGTGCTGCCGGATCAAAAAGCAGACGTGATCAAAAGGCTTCAGCATGAGGGACGCGTGGTGGCCATGGCTGGAGACGGCGTAAACGACGCGCCGGCGCTGGCGCAAGCGCAAGTGGGTATCGCGATGGGAACCGGAACGGACGTCGCGATGGAGAGCGCGGGCGTCACGCTGGTGAAAGGCGATTTACAAGGTATTGTACGCGCGCGTCTTCTGAGCCGGGCGACGATGGCGAACATCAGGCAGAATCTGTTCTTTGCCTTCGTCTACAACGCGCTGGGAATCCCGGTGGCGGCCGGTATTTTCTACCCTCTTTTCGGTCTTCTCTTGAGCCCGATCATTGCGGCAGCGGCGATGAGCTTCAGCTCGGTGTCAGTGGTAGGTAACGCTTTGAGGCTGCGGAACGTCACGATCTGAACTTTTTCTTCTTTACCGCCCGCATCATAGGTCGCCAAGTTGTTGAATAGGCGATGTAAGCGGCAATTGCATCACATTAATAGCTATTCGATTGCACATCGACGAAATACAAAATGACTATTTCATATTCAGCTCATTCCATCACCTTACGCGCATCAGCGGCCGCGATACCTAAGTCTCGCATAATTTTACAAACCATTCGGATTACTCGAGGCGGGAAGGAGTAATTCTTACACGACACTTAAGATATCGCGGCAGCAGTTGAGAAATTTTTGCAATGAGCATCCAACGGTTTTGACGGCGCATCAAGTACTTACGTACTTTTCCTTGATCGGGCAGAGGGGGGAAGCGGGCACAAGTGTTGCTGAATATCTTGAAGACTCTAATCATCCACTTGGTGTGTGCGCTGCAATGCCGGAATCCAAAAGAATTCTTATTGCTGAAGACGATCCCACAGTACGGCGAACTCTGCGGGAACTTGTCAATCGATGGGGTTTCAGTGCTGCGGAGGCGGTTGACGCTCCGCAGGTGCGCGAGGTCTTAAGGAGCTATCAACCTGACATCCTGCTGATGGATATCGATGGGCCTACGATCGACGGTATGACAATGCTGGACGAGATTCGTGACCGTCACATTCAGGTTACCACCGTCGTTATCACTGGTGAGAGCGAGGCGCCGAAGACCGCAAAGGTTACTACGGCAGGAGCTGAAGACTGTCTCGAGAAGCCCGTAGAGCCGACGGTGCTGAAGTCAGTGTTGACGCGAATCTGCGAACGTTGGCCATCAGCGAACGCGCGCATCAATCATGAAAAGACTTCCGAGAGAACGAGCCAACCACCCGCGGTTCAGGGTCGTTCGCTCACCTGGCCTACATTCGAAGTCCGCGTCGGAACGAAGCTCGAAGAAGTCGAGCATGATCTGATCACGCACACGATCGCGGCGGTGAAGGGCAATAAAACTCGAGCTGCGGCGATGCTGGGAATCAGCCTGAGGACGCTCTACAATCGGCTTGCCAGGTATCGCTCCAGCCATCAATCGAAATCGAGTTGACCCGAAGTCGAGTTGAGCGCCGGCTTATCTAAAACCGGGATTTCAGCCAAGGCTTGGTTGCCAAGGCCTCTTTGACTTCGGCGTTGTACTTAACCGCGCCCTGGTCAAACCAATTGCCTGAGTAGTAGTCGCCCATACAACCCCAGAGCATTTCGTCCGGCGTGCCCTGAGCGTACGCGGGGTAGCCAGGAGGCGGCGGCTTGTCGCCCAGATAATGTATGTCGCCATTCATACACGCGCGCATATAACCAAATCGGCAGTCACTATTGAACGCAGTACTATTTTTACTCCAGGGCCAGCCGCCCCAGTTGCTATATTTCATTTGCAAAATGCCGTAGCTCTGCCAGCACGTATTGCCGTCCCAGGCTCCTTTGAAGTCGCCCTCCGGACACAACGAGCGATCGGTAGTCCGATCGCCCAGATCATCCTGGCGCCAGTGAGACTCGACTACTGCTTCGGCGCGCACGACGTCCTCATCGATGCCCCATTTGCACGCGCTCCAACGAAGGATCTGATCAGTGGTGCCAGTAAACTGCCCGTCGATGCGACTGAATGCCGATAACGGAGCGAACGCTCCTTTAATTGGGTGAGCATGAAAATCGGCGACAGCCTCCGCGGTAGGTACCGTATGATTGGCTGTATAGTTATTCGGTCTCGGCTCAAAACGATCAGACGATACCAGCGCCGCACACTCTGAGCTGCTGGGCAGTTGCGCGTGCGGCGGCAGCGTAGAGAAATGAATCGAAGTGCTGCCATTTCCCGTCTGCGGCAACGAGAGCGTGTCCGCCGCGAAGGCGTGAAATGGATATGCGGTCAATCCCAATGTGAGTATTAGGGCACTGGCTAATGCCATTACCGCGCGAGGTAACTTTGCCATCGCTTCGCGCTGGTTCTGACTATCTTCTTGAAGACGAATCAGACGATGGCGCTCGGCGATTGCCCAGGTCAAACCGAAGACCAGTCCAATTGAGCCGAGACAATCACCGATAGAGGCTTCGGTCAGATTGTGTATCAACATCGGAAGAACCATCAGAAAAAAGACTGGCTTGAGACGCAGCGGATCGTCTTTGCGACGGAACGCGGCGAGCCAGGGCCGGCCCATGATGAATAGCCACAGCAGCGTCGCCGGAACACCGACGCCGATAGCATGATCTAAGTAGCCGTCGTGCAACGAGCTGTGCGGTCCCAAGTCCCATGGCCCCCACCAAATCGGGAAATATCTGCTATCGAAGATCTCTCCGGACACCGCATATCCGTAACCGAGCACCGGGTGGGCCTTGATCTGTTGGACTGCAAAGTCCCAGATATCCGTTCTGCCAGTGAGTGTGCCGACATCGCGATTGAAGTAGTCACCGAAGCGTCCGCCAACTGTTTGTAATCCGGCAAACAGAGCCGCGCCCACCAACAGGATCAGCACGCCGCGCCATCGGTACTTCCATAATATGTAACCGGTTGCGCCGACTGCGAGCGCGAGAAATGGGGTGCGCGAATCGGCGAACGCACTGCACATCGTGGCTAGCGCCATGAGGATTCCCAGCAGTATTTTTTGTTTGCGGCTAGCCCAAGGCCAATACACGGCCGCCGCACCCACGGTAATCAGCATCACGACGCCGACCTCGTTGGGTTCGGAGAAAATGCCGACGAATCTTGGAATCTGGCTCGCGCCCATGGCTTCATCAGCGGCTGCGGCCTGAAAGGTGATACTGGAAGGAAGCGCTACCAGCACTGCGACCAGTACAAGCTCGATCACGGTGCATGCGAGCAGGAGATGGGCCCAAACCCTTCTTAAATCTTCGAGTGCGTTTACTTCAAGCGAAATGAGAGTCAGGGCGCTGAACATGAGGACCGCGTCTCCCAGACGCGCGACGGAAAACATCGGCGATAGGGAATAGGTAATAGTCGCCGCCGCCCAGACGAAATAGTAGATGTAGAGCTTGAATCCGCCCTGCCAAAGTATGCCGGAGCGCCGGATTTTAAACATCGCAGGCAGGCAGAATAAGACTACCAGACCATAATGTATGGTGGCGCGGGTCGCGTCTGACAGGAAGCCACTGGCTATAAAAACAACGGTCAGTACGAGGGGACAAATGAGCCAGTCGGTATGCCTGATTGTGTAAGGCACCGCCCATGCAATCACCGCGACGAAAGCGGCTGCGGCGATCGCCAGAAACAGGAAGGTTGGCTGCGTATTGATTACCCATACTGTGACCAGCGCTATTACTACGCATAGGCCGAGGAGTAGTAGGTGATTCTTTTGCGCACCCGGCGAAGGCGAAAAAGTTGATCCCGTTAACATTGCTATTAGAATTATTGGGTTACCCGGTCACAACTGATCGCGAAGTATGTGCGCGAGCCGTCAGATTGCGCAGCCTGCGGCTGATACCGAGCGCAATCTTCTGGCGAGCGATATCAAACCACCGTGCCGTGAGCATAAGTTTGAAGTCGGCGAGCGTGGTCTCCCTCGTAATTCCCATACGAGGAAAAACAATCGCATCGCTTCCCAATTGTGCGCAGCCGAAGTCGGAAGTCATGATGCGCTGATAGCCGGCCCCGATCGCTGTCTCGACCACCAGCTTGTTGTACCGTCCAAAAGGAATCGCGAAGTCGTCCACTGATTTGCCCAACAAATGTTCGAGCCGATCCTTTGACTCGACCAACTGGCGGCGTAAGTCGGCCGGGCTCTCGTCAGTCAGAGGAACATGGGTCAGGCCGTGCGAACCGATATCAAAGCCAATGCGATCCAGATCGCGCACTTCGCTCGGTTTCAGGAAATCGCGGCGATCGAGATTGGACCAGGTGATGAAGAAAATGGCGCGCAACCCGCGATCATGCAGCGCTTCGGCGGCGATCAGATCGCTCGAATGGCCGTCGTCAAACGTAATCGCGATCGGCTTCGTGATTTCTACCGCTTGATTAAGCTTCGCCAGCGGGATGCTTTGATAGCCGTGCCCCACGAGCGTATCGAGCTGAGCCAGAAACGATCGATACGGCACGCTATGAAATCGGCTCCAGGGTTGAGGCACTTCGTCGCGATCGCCTGATCCGATCGAGTGGTACATCAGGATTGGCAATTGTCTGGCCACTATTCTTTCCTCCTGCAGGTCGTCTCTATCCAGAAATCTCCGCCGCTTCGCGCCGGGCCGGACCGAAGGCGCCGGCAAGCATCGTGGTCAGCGTCGAGGCTTCGAGGCAGTAGAAGATCGCCGCCGGCGGCACGACGACAAACGCTAGAACCAACGGGCCATGCACGCCGGCAAATGACGCCAGCGCTTTGCCTGCCCCGGTTGCAAATCCGCAGGCGACGGCCAGGCGCAGTCCCGGAATGGTGGCGGCAGCGAGACGGCGGAAATCCAGTTCGATCAGCCAGCAGGCGAGCAGCGTGCCAACCACGCCGATGACGGTCTCGACTCCGCTCATTCCCGCGCTGACGATCACGAGGCCGGAACTCGCCAGCGAGCCAACGACGATCACGATCAGAAGAAGGCGGAAACCATGAAGGTAGATATCAAAGGCCGGGTGATCTTTGGCGTAATAAACCGAACCGATTCCATTACGTAAGCCGACCAATGCGAGGCCGAGCGCCAGCATCCGCAAAAGCTTTGCGACCGGCATCCATTGAGGTCCGTACACCACCCCGATCAGTTCCGGTGCCGCTACCGCCGCGCACGCAACCACCGGCAATACGATCCTGGCTACGTAATCGAAGAAATCGCGATATGCACGGCCCAACCGCTCGTTGTCGTCCTGAAGCAGACAGAAAGCTGGAAACGTAACGCGCCCAGCGACTTTGTAGAGCCTATCGGGAATGAAGCGAAGAACGTCCCAGGCCACCGAATAGAAACCAAGCGCCGACGCACCAAGCAGACGACCGATCAAAAGGAAGTCGGCATTTGCAGAAAGCAAATGAACCAGATTTCCACCCCACACCGACGTGGCGAAACGCCGCAAATCGCGGAGCGCCGCGAGCTTGAAGCCGGTGGTCGGCAGGTATGGTTTAGAAACTAAGATGGCGATAGCGCGGGCCGCGAACCGAACGGCCAGGCCAACCATCAGGCTCCACTGCGCAAGCGGCGTCCAAAGCAGCAGCAACGCCACCACAACGAAGGCAACCTCCGCTATTACCTCGGCGGCGGCGACTAATCGATACTCGAGTTCGCGTTGAAGCTTCGCGCTGGCGGTGGTCGAGAGGCAATCTAGGAAAACCGGAAGGCACAACAGGCGAACGCCGGTCGTCAAGGTCGGCATCGCCATGAAGCTCGCGATCGCGGGAGCGCAGACGTACAGCGCGATCGCCGAGAGCGTCGCAAGCACCAAGCTGGTCCACCACGCGGTCGAATCGTGCTCGGCGGTCGCGTCCTTGCGCTGGATCAGCGCTTCCATCAAGCCGGCTTCGGTTACCAGACAGGCAAAGAAACCGATTACGGTTAAGACTCTGAACACTCCGAATTGTGCCGCGCCCAGCGCTCGCGCCAATACCACCATGCCGCCGACGCGAACGATCTGGATGACCACCTCGGCCATTACATTGTCGCGGACGCTCCGCGCGAACTTATTGTCGAGCGGCGTTTGCGCGTTCTTGTCTGATGCTGGCGGCATCGGAATCTCGGTTTCGAGCTCGAGACTTTGGCGGCTAATTCTCGCCGATCACTCGTCGACGGCCAGCGTCACTTTCGACGCCCAGTTCGGCGGCTCTTAAATCGTTGGATTTGAGCACCGCTTCGAGCAGGTCGGAAGAACCACGCTGCAGCAGCAAGTCGATATTCGGAATCACGCAATGACCGCCGATAAAACCGGGGAAGTATTTGACGCGCGGAAGGAAATCGACTTCCTCGAAAAACCCGATGACCTCGTCGTAGTCAGCTTCCGCACTCTCTGCCCATCGATTCAGCTCCTGCGCGTAGGCGATGATTACGCCGAAGTAGGTAGTCTCCGCCAGTTTCGCGAGCTCCAAACTCTCGGGACGGTTCACCACGCGAGTTTTCATGCCGATCGCGGCGAAATGTTTTTCAGCTAGTTGATTCGTCTCTCGATCGAAGCCGCTAATGAACTTGGTATAGCGGAGCAACTCCTGCGGCATCCTGGCGTGCTTGCCGCGCACCGGGCTATACGCGATCGAAGCTCCGGTCGCTTTCGCCAAGGCCTTGGTGGTGCCGGGAGGAACTGTGCTGTTGATAATGGTCAACCGCGGCTGGAAGCGCCGAATATAGGATTGAGCCGTGTTATGAAATTTGGTGGGCGACGCGAACGGAAAGCAGATGTGCATCACGCTCACCGGATTTTTGACTTCTACTGGAGGCAAATCGAGGCGCACCACGTGATACTTACGCTCCAACACCTCGGCCAAGGCTCCACCCACTTCGCCGACTCCGACAACAAGGGTAACAGCCGATTCCACTATTCATTCCTCCCGGTTATTCGATTTGAAGAAGACATTCAGCTTTGCTGGATGCGAATTCATTGCGGAGCCGAGGCTAGAACTGCTCCGAACGAGATTCCTCGTTGGCGCGGCGATATTGATCATGAATGCGATGATCAGACGGTTCCTCGATTTCACCCGCCGAACCTTGTTGCGGCTTCAAAAGCGAGTCGACGGCGTGAAAAAAGTTCTTGCGCTGAGCCGCCCAACTGGTCTTGTTCACGATGCGGCGCGCGTTTTGCGCCAGCTGATGCCGGTACGCCGGATCCTGATACAGTTCGAGGATCGCGTCAGCCATCGCTTCCGCATCGCCAGGCGGAACCATCCGCACCGCGGTTTCGGGAAAATAATATTCGACAGTTTTCAGACGCGAGGTGATGACCGGAATTCCTAGAGTAACGTACTCCAGTAGCTTGACCGGCAGCATCAGTCGCGTGGCGTGGGTGTCATGATTCGGCACCAAACCGATCGCGGCCCCCTGCAGTACACGTGGCAAATCTTCGATCGGCACGAGGCCCTCGAAACTGACGCGGTTTGCGAGGCCGAGACTCGCGGCGAGAGCTTTAGCGTTTTCCAAAAAATCCCCCGCACCGATCATTCGCAATCGCAGCTCAGGAATACGGCTGACGAGTAAAGCTACGGCCCTGATCGCCACGTCGATTCCGAGCCGTCGCGTTACGGTACCGTGGCAGACCAAAACGAAACCGTCTTGGCCGTTGGTGTCGTTGCCGGCCCCACTGTCCGAGGCGTAACCGGAAGGTGCTTCGAAAAAGCTGGCTTCAGGCAAATTCATGACCTCGGAGATTTTTGCGCAAGGAACGCCGGCCTGTTCCAGCCGCAGTCGATGGAGGTGATGAACAGCGAGCACTCGATCGGCAAACGCCGCACATAACCGTTCTATCGCCATCAACAGGCGCGCTACCATCGCTCCACGACGACCGCCGAACTTGTCCTGGTACAACTCGGGCATCGTGTCGTGAATGTCGAGTATGATCCTGCTGCCGAAGAGCCGCGCGGGCAGTGCGGAGAAAACCGCCGCGTCCGGCATCGTGCAGGCGATTGCCAAATCGTACGGATGAGCAGCACTCAACTTGTAGGTGAGCGAAGCAGCGCGCGCGAAGAAACGCAGGTAGCTGCCGAGATAGCTTGCGCGGCTGGCCCCGCGATAGCGCGGCATCTTGATGCCGATCACGTTGACGCCCTGCTGCAGACCGTCGTTGCCGTTGCTCAGCGTGATGACGTCGACCGTGTCTCCGCGCGCCACCAGGTTCTTGGCGTGGCGCTTGACGCGCCCGTCATGGTCGTAGACGGTGTAGGCGATTATCAAAACCCGCGCCATCGTTCCTCGTTCCTTAGTGGACTAGTGGTTCTGTACTCAGCAGCCGAGCCGACGCGCCGGCGGTATCGGACCCGCTGATCATCGGTTTCCCGGCATGGACGTAAAGTTCGAGCGCGGCACGCTGTCGCCACCACGTCGCAACTTCAGAGGGAAGCGCGCGCCACGAGCGCTGAACCGCGGCCAGTCGTTTGAGCAGCTCTTCGTAATCGTTCAAGCGTGCGCCCTCGCCTGAGTAATCCGGATGAGTCAGGGTCAGGATCATGCCTCCCATCGAGGAGAGCCATTTGATCTTGCGAATCCAGACCGGCAATGGATTCTGGTTTAGAAGATGAATCAGCGTGTGATCCTGCGGCAGCGTGTACGGCAGCTCGACCGTATCGCCGACGAAGAAGGGGAAGATACTGCAGGTGCCGCCAGGTTGAGGCTCGAAGATGTCGGTGTCGGAAAAACTACTATCGAAATCGAAACCGAGTCGAGGAATCCATTCTACGCGGCGCAAGGTTGAGGGCGCGCGGAAGCCGCGCAGCTGATGCTGTTTGGCGAGCTCTTGCAGGCGCGGCGCGAGCGCGAGGAAATGCCCATTGCTGCGGAACAGTTTGCCGTCGTGCCGCAGGCCGTGTGCGCCAAATTCGAAGCCACGCAGCCGCAGCCGCTCGACCTGGTTCCAATCAATCGGATACTGATCGAGCGGCAGGTTCCATGCCGAGCGGAATCCATGACGCTCTTCGACGTCGGCCATTCGCTCCATACACGCAATACCGGCGCTGCTCTCCACATCGTGAGTGAGCACGATGCAACAATCGTGACCTTCGGGCCAAAAACCGATGTGCCAGCCGTCGCCGACATCCAGGCGGAAGAGAAAAGCCGATAACCATTGACGCCAAAGGCGCAGCAGAGAATCCTCGCACGGCCAATCGGGAAAAGTCAGCCGGCGTCTGGCGTGAATAGCAACTGAGTTTAGCTTATGACGCATCGCAGCGGGAATTAGATGCTTAACTCCGTAATAGCAACTGAGTAGCCAAGTAGGTTTTCTTGAACGATCATCCAAATACTCTTCATACAGATAGTATCTGGCGCGCCTCTCCGATTCGTCGATCAGTGCCTCCAACTCTCCGCGCCATGGCTCCGGCAGCTTCCAGAAAGAGAACGCGTCATTGGTGCAGCGCCGCGGCCTTTCACGGATCGTCACATACGCGTTGCCGCCTGCCTCACCGCTTTGATAAGCGTTCAACTCCATATATTTGTCTTACTTCCAGCCGACGCTGCGGCGGCGCAATTCCTCACGATAGATATCCATAGAGAGCAGCGCCCAGCGTGCGAGTCACCGGCGCAGGCAAGCGCCGCCACAGCCGCGTGACGATATTCGCGAAGCCCGTGGTATGCTCGGCACTGACCTGCGAGGGTATTTTCGGATAGAAAGCGTATGGCAGCGGACTCGCGATAGCGCCCAACTCGCGTTTGAAGCGTGCCAAGCCTTCGTTGCGGAAGTCGGTGCGTCCCAAATCGAACGTATCGAGTTCCTCCGCATAACGCCGGCAGACGTTCCAGAACAATAGATGAGTTGCGCCGGTTGGCGGAGCGGCAGAGCGCGCGCTCCATTTGCAATGCAGGCGGCTGCCATCTTTCAGGAGCACGACCCCTGCGACGTCGCGCTCGCCGAGAGTCGCGAGATAAACTTCAAATCGGCCACTGGCGGCGAAGGTCTCTTGCACCAGGCGAAAAAATCTCCACGGAGGCGCCGGAAGTCCAAGCCGCTGACGAGTCTCTAGATGTAGCGCGTAAAAGCGCTTGGCGTGTGCGAGTGACGAACCTGCGGTGACCGTCAGCTCGGCTTCGTTTGCACGTCGAACCTGCCGCTTAAAATTACGGTCCATCGATTTGTCGATCGTGCTGAATGGACGACCCAGGTCCATCGTCCAGTGCGAGAAACAGTCGGAGGTTCGCCACGGCGGCTCTGCTGATATTCCGCGAATTTCAACGCCAGCACCCGCAGTCCGTCGTGACGCGAGCTCACGCAATAAAATCGCTGTGCTGCCGTCGTCGCCCAGCGCCAGTGGCGGACAGTAGTCAGTGAAAGGAAGCGCGATCAGGCGATGCGACAAAGGATTGCGGCATCGAGCCAGCAAGCATCCCGCGATCGGCGTGCGTCCTTTTTCCAGGATCGCCACCTCAAACCTGAGCGAATAGGCGGTACTCAGCACCTGCTGCCATTCGAAGCCGTGATACAGCGAAGCCTGGGGTGCGTTGGTCAGAAATTGCTGCCAGGCATCACGGGATTCTGCGATCGGCCGGACCTGGAGACGCCGCACCGGTGAGTTTTCTGCGCGCGCCGCACCGGCCTGGTAGTTCAGCGCAATCGCGGATGCTCTAGCGGAGTTCATAAGTCAACCTCAGTGAAGCGCGCTCTGTGCAAAGCGTCGAAACCTTCTTCGCTACGAGCTATAGGCCGCTCCCCCGCAAAAGTTCCGGGATCGTGCGGACCACGATTTTGATGTCGGTTTTGAGCGACCAGTTTTCCAGATACTGAAGATCGAGCCGCACCATATCGTCGAAGGAGAGGCGGCTGCGGCCGCTAACCTGCCAAAGTCCGGTCAAACCGGGCAGCGCATCGAGACGACGGCGATGAATCGGTTCGTAGTGCTCAAGTTCGTAAGGTATCGCCGGGCGCGGTCCGATCAGGCTCATCTCGCCGCGAATCACGTTTACCAATTGCGGCAACTCATCGATACTGAAGCGACGCAACCATCGACCGACACTGGTGATTCGATTGTCGTCGGTTAGCTTGAACACCGTCTCACCGTCGCTGCTGGTCTGGGAAGCGTCGCGGCCGGAGCGGATCCAATCGCGCACGTAATCACGATGCGCGCCATCATTGCCGCCGGGCCGCATCGTGCGGAACTTCAATAGCTCGAAGGGTTTGGCATGAATCCCCACGCGAATCTGATGGAACAGGACGGGGCGGCCTTCGGTGAGTAAAATTGCCAACGCCGACAACGTCATTATCGGCGCGGCGATCAGCAACAGAAGCGAACCCAGGATGAGATCGAAGCTGCGCTTGACGAAGTAATTGAGGCCCTCGATGTTTGATCCGCGCGGGCCGAGCACCGGAATCACCCCCATCGAGTCGACTCGCAGACTGGACGCCATCGAACCGTAAAGCGAGGGTACTATGCTCCAACGAAGTCTGAGTTCCTCGCATTTGCGGATGAGCGCGCTCTGCAGTTCTGCACTGGCTTCGGGCAGAGCTATCAGCACCTCCATACACGGATGCTGGGTGGCGAGCTCGCTCATGCGTTCTATCGACCCGTAGGACGGCAGGCCGCGATAGCTGAAGCCGTCTCCGGCATCATCGATGAAACCGACCAGGTTGTAATGCGTGTTCTCGTCGAGTACCTGGTCGCACAGGTATCTTCCGACCCGATTCAAGCCAACGATTACTAGTGGAATAGCAACTTCTTTTTTGGCGTAGAATCTCTTGACGCCGAAACGCAGCAGATTGCGTACCGCGAAAACCCATCCGATACTCAATGCATACGCAAGTACTACGGTCTCCCGCGAAAGGTCGAGACGAGTCAGAAACCCGATCGCGATAGTGATCAGGGCGGCGACAGCGCTGCCTTTCGCGATCGACGTCAGTTCTTCGATGTCGCCGCCTCGAGGACGGTAAAGATCGAGTACGCGGAACGCCAAAATCCAGATCACGGCTGCGACGGCCCAGCCGAGTATCACATCGGTCGGATTGCCCCACATCCGTTCGCGCATCGATCCCGACGGATCATGAATCGCGAGTGCGCAAACGAAGGACCCTGCCAGGGCGGCAACATCGCCGATGGCAAAGAGCATTTTCAGTTTGCGCACTTCACTGACAAACATATTGATAACCTGCTTTGGTGCTGTCAGGCGGCTAATGCCGTGCGCACCGCTTTGGCCACCGTCCTAAGTTCGCGTTCTTCAAGATGAGGATGCATCGGAAGCGAGAGCACCGTATCGGCAAGGCGCTCGCTCTCGGGAAAGTCGCCGCTGCGATAGCCGAGGTCGCGGCAAGCAGGCTGCAGATGAAGCGGCACGGGATAGTGGATTCCGCAACCGATTTCCGCCTTGGAGAGCTGCTCGAAGACACGGTCGCGATGTTCACTGCGGATGACGAACAAGTGATAGCAGGATTCGGCTCCCTCGGACTCAATCGGCGTCGAGGCTCCACATCCGGCGAGCAACTCGCAATAACGTCGTGCGCTTGCGCGCCGGCGGCTATTCCATTCGTCAAGGCGCTCCAGCTTTGGCAGCAGCACAGCGGCCTGTAGCGTGTCCATCCGTGCGTTGTAGCCAGACTCCTGATGCAGGTAATGAGAGAGGCGTCCGTGATCGCGGAGCAAGGCGACGCGACGTGCGATCTCAGGATCGTTGGTGGCCACGGCGCCGGCTTCGCCCCAGGCGCCAAGATTCTTGCCGGGATAAAAGCTGAAGCATCCCACGGAGCTCATTGCTCCGGCCATTTTCCATTCGCCACCGATATAAGCGCGCGCGCCGTGCGCCTGGCACGCATCTTCGACTACTGGAATTCCAAATCGCTGAGCCACTTCCGAGATCTGCTCCATCCGGGCCGGCAAACCGTACAGATGAACTGGCACAATCGCGCGCGGACCATTGGGCGCGGTGAAATTGCCTTTCTGCAGGTAAGCGTTCAGTGCGTCGGTGCTCATCGTGCCGGAGTTCGCGTCGATGTCGACGAAGACCGGGCGAGCGCCTGTCTGCAAAATCGCCTCTGTGGTCGCAATAAATGTCATCGGTACAGTGATGACTTCGTCTCCTGGTCCAACGCCAAGTGCGAGCAAAGCGAGGCGCAAAGCGTCAGTTCCGCTGCCGACGCCAACCGCATTGGACACCCCGAGGTAGTTCGCGAAAGCGCGTTCGAATTCCGCGACCTGCGGACCAGCCACGTACGAAGTCTTCTCGTGGATTCGTTCGCAGGCTTCGTCGATGCGCGCGCGCACCTCACGGTTCTGCGCGGCGAGATCAACAAACTTGATTGGCATAGACGCTCCCCGTTTCGTTCACCGCGGAAATCGCGTGTACTCGCGCAGGACTACCCATGACTACAGCGCCCGCCGGAACGTCATGCGTCACCACCGCGCCTGCTCCGACCAATGCGCCTTCGCCAATCGTGACGCCGCACATGATGATCGCGCCGCTGCCGATCGAAGCCCGGCTCTTCACCCAGGTCTGTTCCATAACCCAGTCGGTCTCGCACTTGAGCGATCCGTCGGCGTTAGTAGCGCCAGGCCGTCGATCGTTGATGAAAATAACACCGTGGCCGATGAACACTTCGTCCTCGATAACCACACCGGAGCAAATGAAAGAATGGCTGGAGACTTTGCATCTGCGGCCGACCGCAGCGTCGCGTTGCACTTCAACGAACGCGCCGATCCTGGTCTCGTCACCGATCATGCATCCGTAAAGATTTACAAACGCGCTCAAGCGCACGTTTCGCCCAAGGCGGACGTCGTCCGCCACGGAGACATTTGGAGGGAATTTAGTCTCGCTCGCTGGTGCCTTTGTGTCAGTCATAGTATATCGCCAGAGCCTTTAGCTGCGTCGTGGATTAATTGCATATAGAGTGCGATACCGTTTGCAGCCGCACTGTATATAGTGAGTAAGAATCTGGTCTGTGCAGAGAGCAGTGATCGTGCCGCCGAATTGGCATCGAAATCACTAGCTAGAGGTGTCTCAGGAACCGGGTACATGGCAATTTCTCCCATATGCGTATTTGTGCTTGGGGCTTATGGGATGTCGGCAAGAGCGATCGACGCGCCACCTTTGCGCAGCGACATTTGCGCGGCCTCAAGCACGGTTACCACGCGCAGGCCGTTCAAGCCGTCGGTTGCCGGGCTCGTGCCCTTACGCATGCAATCGACGAAGTGCTCGCACTCGAGCTTCAAGGGCTCGACTTCCTCGACGCGCGGGATGTGAATGTCGCCATAACGATAGGCGAACTGAAATTCACCATAGTTGTCGTAGTATGGGCTGACGCTGACGCCGCGATCGTAGACGCGGACCTTCTCCTGCAGCGCGGTATCGTCGTAGACCAGCATCCGGCGCGAGCCGACGATGGTTGTG
>DATJOQ010000083.1:0-3702 GCA_035506935.1 Binataceae bacterium (SeqCode)
TCGCGGCGCAGTCATCGCTGGAGCCTTATGTCTTCGAAACGGGGGATTAGGCCTCGCTGAGCGAGTGTGCGGTAGCGATCATCTGGACTATCGATTGCCCCATCCGGCAGCCCACGGGAACTTGCTCTCGTACGCTCGCTCGAATTCGGCGATGCGCCCGCGCAGGCCCAAGGTGAAATTAATCTCCTCGACTCCTTCGATCAGCAACATCTTGCGGAACGGATCGATGGAGAAGTCGTTAACTATTCCATCGGGAGCAAACATTCGCTGTGCAGGTAGATCAATTTGGATCGAAACGCCCGGCCGTTCCCGAAGCAGTTTTTGCAATGCCGCAATCCGTGCCGAGGGCAGCGAGACCGCAAGCAGGCCGTTCTTGTAAGAGTTATTGCGGAAGATATCGCCGAAGCTCGGTGCGATCACTGCCCGGAACCCGAAGTCGACCAGCGCCCACACCGCGTGCTCGCGCGACGAGCCGCAACCGAAGTTTGCTTCTGCGACCAATATTTTGGGCGAGCCGTATTTCGGATCATTGAGGGCAAAGTCGGTCCTCGCAGCGCCGTCGCGCGTGAATCTCAAATCGTGAAAGAGCACGTCGCCGAAGCCATCGGCACGGGCACGCGCTAGAAAACGCGCCGGTATAATTTGATCGGTGTCGACGTTGGCGATCAGCAGCGGCGTCGCTACCGCATCGAGACGTCCAAACGGTTCCATTTATTGGCCTCCCGGGGTCATGCGGCGCACGTCGGTCAATTTACCGGTGATCGCGGCAGCGGCTGCCATTGCCGGACTCATCAGATGAGTGCGCGCATCAACTCCCTGCCGGCCGACGAAGTTGCGGTTCGACGTCGACGCGCATCGCTGTCGCGGACCAACCAGATCGCCGTTCATTCCGACGCACATCGAACATCCCGATGACCGCCATTCGAAACCCGCGGCGATAAATATCTGGTCGAGTCCCTCGGCTTCCGCCTGCCGCTTGACCTGGGTCGAGCCCGGAACCACCGCCGCCGGTATAATCGCTTTCGCACCGCGTACGATTTTGGCCGCGGCGCGAAGATCTTCGATTCGACTGTTCGTGCACGAGCCGATGAATACCCGGTCGATCGCGATGCCTGCGAGTGGCGTGCCCGGGATGAGTCCCATGTAATCGAGCGCGCGCCTCATCGCTGTTCGCCGCTCCGACGACGGCTCGTTGGCCGGATCCGGCACCGATCGCGAGATCGGCGCCGCGTCTTGTGGACTGGTACCCCAGGTCACCATCGGAGCGAGTTCAGTTGCGTCGAGGCTGACTTCAAGATCGAATGCTGCATCGGAATCGGAGGGAAGGGTACGCCAGTATGACACCGCCTGATCCCACTGCGCGCCCTTGGGAGCGAAGGGACGGCCGTTCAGATATTGAAGCGTCGTGTCATCCGGCGCGATCATACCGGCGCGCGCACCGGCCTCGATCGACATATTACAAACCGTCAGCCGCGATTCGATCGACATAGCTCGGACCGCGTCACCGGCATACTCAATCACGTGGCCGGTTCCGCCTGCAGCACCGATTTTCGCGATCAGCGCCAGGATCACGTCCTTGGCATAGACATGCGGGCCGAGCCGACCATCAAGCGTGACTCGCATGTTTCTGGGCTTCGCTTGCCACAGCGTCTGCGTAGCAAGTGCATGCTCGACTTCGGAATTGCCGACACCGAACGCAAATGCGCCCAGCGCTCCATGGGTCGAAGTATGGCTGTCGCCACAGACGATCACCATGCCGGGCTGGCTTAATCCCAATTCCGGACCGATGACGTGGACGATTCCCTGCCGCGGATCATCGAGGCCAAACAAGGTAATCCCGGTCGCACGCGCGTTGGCAGCCAAGGCTTCGACCGTATCCCGATAAGGATAAGCATTGGCGGCGATCGCCAACTCGCGCCCGAGAGTCGGCACGTAATGGTCGGGCGTCGCGAACGTGCGGTCTGGCCGTCGCACTGTCAGCTTGCGATCGTCAAGCGCCTTGAACGAAGGCCGCGAGGCTTCGTGAACCAGATGGAGGTCGATATAGAGCAATCTCAGGCCGCCGTCGCGTTGGACCACCGCGTGGCGCGCCCAGATTTTATCGAAGAGCGTTCCTGTAATCTTGCTAGCGACCGTCCGAGCAGAATCCACCATCTCGGACCCTCAACTCCGTTCGGCAGGCAACGGTTCTCGCCGCAAATCGGCTTGGCGCATCAGTGGTTCGATCCGTTCGCTGTACTGAGCGATTCCCGCCTCGTAGTCCACCCAGCTCAAGGTGATTCCATCAAGACCGGCTTTGTGCATCGCCAGCATACCCTCGACGATCTGCTCGGATGTACCGACCAGAGGCAGGCCACAGTAGCCCGCGATCATGTTGGCGCACATTTCTTCAAAACCTTCTTTCGACGCCGTGCCTGAATTGGGAATGATCATATCCAGCCAGTTGCGCATTCCAGGCCAATCGCCTTTTTCGTGGACGTAGTAATGAAGATATTCGCGCGCTTCGCGTTCGGTATTGGCGCACACCACGTAGCCCATCCCGAATACCTTGATATCGCGGCCGAACTCGCGGCGCGCGAGCGCTCTGGTTTCGGCAGCAGCAAGGCGAGCGTCGTCGAGTGTCGGCGTCAGAATGAAAATGATGTCAGCGTGTTTGGCGCCGAACCGCCTGCCGGCAGGGCTCAGACCCGCACTCATTATTATTGGATAGGGCTTCTGTATGGGCTTGGGTTCCAGGTAGGCCTGTGGCGCATGAAAGAAACGGCCGTCGAAATCAAACGCGCCTTCCCTGGTCCATAATTTTTTGATCAATTTGATCCACTCGTCGGCACATTCGTAGCGCGTATCGTGTTCGCGCTGGGCCGTACCAAACATCGCAATTTCCGGCGCGTTCCATCCGGCGACGATATTGAGGCCGAATCTGCCGCCTGAGATATGGTCGATCGTCGTGGCCTGCTTGGCGGCCATCACCGGATGGACGGTCGGCACATGTGACGTGGCGAATACGCGAATAGTACTCGTGGCCTGAGCCAAACCCGCAGCCCAGGTATAGGTTTCGAATGTTCGATGGTTGAAATTGGTGTCGCCGCCGAAGCCTTTCCACCGCGCGACCGGGATAATCGCCTCGAAGCCGGCGCGTTCCGCTGCGCGCGCAATCCGCAGCGTCTCGGACCATTCGACCTTTATGGTGCCGGGCGCAGCGGTCATCGAACAGCCACCGCTGACATTGGTTCCAAACACCGCCAGCTTGAATGGATTGGAAGTGGCGAAGGGTTCCCGCAGCGGCGGAGTCGAATCGGAGTGATCATTCATCGACGAGCGAGCTCCCTGATTGCGTCAGCTCGTGAAGCCACGCAAGCGCTACCATGCGGTCCATCCACCGTCGACGGCGATCGTGCTGCCGGTGACAAAGCTGGCTTCCTCGCTCGCCAGGAACAGAGCCACATTGACGATCTCTTCGGGGATCGCGAAACGTTTCAAAATGTGTCGTTCCGCAATCTGCGCGAATACCTTCTCCTTTTCAGCCCCGCTCATATCCTTGCAGAAGCTATGGGGCATCGGAGTGTCCGTCGCTCCAGGAGCGATCACGTTGACCCGTATCCCGCGGTCGGCGAGATCAACCGCCATCGCTCGCGTCAGCGTCAGCAACGCGCCTTTCGCGGCGCCGTAAGCGGTCATGCCCGCGACGCCAACAACTCCGCC
>DATJOQ010000084.1:0-4868 GCA_035506935.1 Binataceae bacterium (SeqCode)
TACCGAATGATCGCCTTGGGGATCGACGGCGCGATCGCGCTCGCCGCACTCGCCGCCGGTGCGATCAGAGCGTACGTAATAGTCCGGGGTGGCGGAAGTATGTCACATGCGATCGCTGTAATAATGGTCGCCAGTCTGATCACCTGCGGCATGTTGATGAAAGCCCGCGCGGACGCGGCAGACTCGATTTCCTATCGCGAGCTGGCGCGCGAGATCGCTCCAGCGATTAGCCGCGGATGCGTGCTCGCGTCGTATCATCATCATTTGCAGTCGCTTCCTTTTTATACCGGAGCGCGCGAAGTGCTGATCGCTCATCGCGGCGAGCTGGCTCCGCAAGGAGCAACGCCCGACGCACAAGCCAGTTTTCTCGACAGTGATCGGGAGTTGGCCCAACTATGGGCTTCGGATCGCTGCGTGGTTCTGATCGTGAATCAAGGCGACCTGGCGAGCCTCGCGGCCAGATTGAAACCACTGCCGGTGAAGCTCGGCAGCGAAGGAAAAAAACTTGCGGTCTCGAACCAGGCGAAGGCGAATCCGTAACTGGGCTGTAATGCAATGATCACTCGCGCGCTGAAGCAGCGGCGCCTTGAGCGGTCGATCGGCCGCTCGATATAGTCAACTTGTTATGCGACGAATCGGATACGCGGCGGTCATCGCCGGATCCGCGATGATTATAATCGCGGGGCTGTATGCGTGCGCCCCGGTTCATCAGAGTAACGCGCAACAGGCTCTGGCGCTGGGCCATCTCGACGAAGCCGCAGACGAAATTCAAAAGGCACAGGCTGATGATCCTTCGAACCTCGAGATCAAACATCTGGCGGCGGAGATTTTCACACAGCGCGGAACCGCCTACTACAAGAAGGACGAGATGCTCGCGGCAGAGGACGACTTCCGGCGCGCGGTCGATTACGAACCGACATACGCCGCGGCTTACGACTACCTGGGATTGATCGCTTTCTCCAAGCACGATTGGCGCGGCGCGATTAGTTACGGCGAGAGATATGCCGGGCTGAGCGGTCAGAGCACGCCGCTTTACGTGCAGCAGGCGCGGGAGCAGCAACGTATCGTGAACGCAGGCGGCAAAGCGTTTATCAGCAGTCAGCGGCGCAATCCTAATGGCTACGGGCAATAGCGCCAATCTTTGATTCTTATAGTGCGCCGATGTAGGTCTTTAGGTGTAAGAGGTAGGAAATTTGACGGGCAAAGACCCAAGCGTTCCTGAGGAGAAGGCGAGCCAAGACTCGAGTCGCGAGCAAAGTTTGAGCGAGTTGCTCACCTCCGCGCGTCAAAGCCGTCAGCTCTCGCCAGCGCAGGCCGCGGCCGAAGCGCACGTGCCGGCGCATTATGTGAAGATGCTCGAGGCGGGGGACTATACTCTGATCTCCGATCAACTCTACCTGCTTCCGTTCCTGCGCCGCTACGCAAGCTTTCTGGCGCTGGATGCCGACGAGGTGTCGATGCGCTTCGTGCGCGACACGCAAGGCGCGGAAAGCTACCCGATTCGCGTCGCGGAACCTGCGCCTGCCGCGCCGCCGACCAAGCGCCGCAAGGGCGGCGGCGGATGGCTCACCAGCGTGGCGGTAGCGCTAATCGTGCTGCTGGCGCTCTATCTGGCCGGAATTGGCCGCCATCACGCGGCCGCCCACGACGACACCAGCGACGCTCCAGCCGCAGCCAAACCCAACTCCTAAGCTCTTCGCCCCAACTGTGGCATCGCTGGGGCAATACCCTCATCACGCGACCCCCCATCAGGGATGAGGAGCGTAGCCGATCCGCAACGCTGCAGCGGGTTTGAAACGCGTTTTTGAGGCTCGACCGCAACCCTACATTTTGTAGACAGTATCGGCATGATTAAGGCTTTCCCGGGGTATCGCAGCGTCCAGCGACGCGATAGAGGCACACTAGCAGTAGCAAATCCTGTCTTAGTGGCTGCAAATTGAGACACTCCTGTCCCGCCTCACCCGTCCGGGCGATGGTAGAAGTTCCATGAATCCGTCAAACAAGCCCATCGGGCGGTGGCACATAACATGCTGTAGGTTCTGACCAGAAAAACCAGGAGGTTTTCTCAATGAACTATCTTCTTAAGGCCTATGTCCGTATGCGCGAGGAAGCTGGTCAGTCGATGACTGAGTATGCGCTGATCATGGCCGCGATTGCCGTGGTCGCGATGGCAGCGTACAGCTCCTTGGGGAGCAACGTCAGCACGTTGGTCAACAACGTGACTAACAAGCTCTAAGGACTAAATCGGTGATCTGGGACACTCCAATCAAAGCATTGATGTCCCTGCTGAGGGGTCGCGGAAGGTAGGCGGCGGTAATATCGCCGCCTACCACCCGTTGAGGTGGCTGGAACGATAGCCACCGATAGATAAGAGCCCGTGATTCACGTGGATGATGTCGAACGATGTTCGAAACTCACGTTGAGACGGTCTAACTGGCCGGCGCGCTATTGGTGCATGCGCGCGCGAACCACAAGGGAAGGGGGACAGTCCCTAATCGAGTTCGCAATTACATTAACGCTGGCGCTGATGGTGCTGGGCGTGACTATCCAGTTCGCGATTATCGGGGACGCGGCTCTGGCCGTGACCCAACTGGCACGTACGGGGGCTCGTTACGCGGCGTTCAATCCAAAATACGACTATTCGACCATTTCCGGATACATGCGAACCGTTGCCTCTCCCACGATTAGCGAAGGCAGCGGCGCCGATCTCAAGATTATTCTCACCCCTAACGTCACTCCGCGCGCGATCGGATCGTCAATAAAGGTCAGTGTTGTCTACAACTTAAGGGGTAAGTTGTTCCTACCTAACCCTTTTTTGGGCATCAGTTTTCCTACCACGCTATCCGGGATCGAGACCACGATGATAAGCCGATAAGCATTCAGACTCATTCGTACTTGAAGGGAAGGGGTGACGGGGATGGCGGGAGCGCGCAGGGGGATAGCTTAAATGAAGAAGCCGATCATGTTTTTTGTGCTGGCCGGATTCGCTGCAGTGTTGGCTTCGATGGTGGTGTATTCGGCGCTCAAGCGCAAAGAAGCTGAGGTCGAGCAAGCCCGGGTCAAGACGGTCCAAGTTGCGGTGGCCGCGCGCGATTTGCCCTTGGGCACCAAGCTCGATGTGGCTGCGGTACGGATGGTGCGCTGGCCGCGCGACTCGATACCAGCGGGGGCGAGCACCGACCTGCAGGCCTTCGTGGGCAACGTGGTCAAGATTGCCTTTGTCGAAAACGAGCCGCTGGTGGCCTCGAAGCTGTTCGTCGGTGAAAAGACCTCGGGCGTGCTGCCGCTCTTGATTCCGGCAGGCATGCGGGCGATGTCGGTGCCGGTCGACGAGGTGGGCGATATCGCCGGTTTTGTCCTGCCGCAATCGCGGGTCGACGTATTGGTCGCGCTTGCGGGCGGTGGCGCAGAGGGCAATCGGGCCAAGATCGTGCTTGAAGACGTCGAGGTATTGGCGGTCGCGCAGACTATCGAGCAGAAGCAGGACGAGCCGAAGGTGGTGCGCGTGGTGACGCTGGTGGTCACTCCTGAACAGGCCGAGCAGCTGACCCTGGCCACGCACGAGGGTTCGCTGCGTCTGGCCATGCGCAATTACAACGACAACAAGATCGTGCTGACGCCGGGAGTCGACGTGGCCGGGGTGCTGCACGCTTACAGCAATGCGCGGCCGGCGCCGATAACGCCGCTGCAGACCATGGTCCGTCACGCGGAATATACAGTGAGACCGCCGACTCCGGTCGAAGTTGAGGTAATGCGCAACGGCGACAGCCGCGAGGCGATCGAGTTCGTCAACAACGCCGCGCTGATCCATCGCGGCGACAACTCGATACCTCCGACGCTGCCACCACCGGCACCGCCGCAGGAAAGTCCGCCGGCGGCACAACCCGCCAGCGCAAAGCCGGCGGAGTCGACGTTCGCACCGCTGATGCAGCCCGGACCGAATTTAGGGCCGTCGGCAAAAACGATCGATATACCGTAGGGCGCACTGGGGCTAAGGCGAAGGGGAAACGGCGATGGAATCAGCTTTTAGTGATGCGCGCGAGAGAACAATTTGCCTGATACTGGCCCTGGCGGTTATCTGGGCAGTTATCCCAGCGGCGCGCACTTTGGCGGATATCGAGCAGGCAGTGAAACTCAGACCCGGCGAGAGCTACACGATCTACGGCATCGAACCTGACACCACTCCCGAGGTGCGCTTCAGCAACAATCCCAACGCTTTTATGGTGCAGAGCCGCGCGGCGGGCGAGCTCCTGGTCCTGGCGGAGTATCCGGGAAAAGGCACCATAAGAGTCACGTCCGGAGGAAAGTCCGAGACTTACGCCATTATGGTGGCGGCCGCAGACGGTAGCATCGACCCGCCCGCGCCAATGGTCCCGGCGTCGATGGTCGGTGGTGGCGCACTCGCGGGCTCCGGCAGCGGCTCCGCTTCGCCGTTGGATCCGGGAACGGGACCGGCAGGCTCTGCGGCGTCAAAGACAAACGGCGTAGCACTGGCCGATTCCGTGCCCGCGGGCGCAATTGCGGGCAGTTCCAGCGGCGCGAACGGCAATCCCAAGAACGATCCCGGCGCCGTCAAGCATCCTTGGGTGATCGGTCCGATCGTGCCGAGTCAGCCGGTAAATGGTCAGCGCTTCACCAGCGATCCACCGGCGCAGGATACGAGCGACAGCCTCGAACGCGAGCCAGCGGTGAACGGCCATCATTATCTATCGCCGGATGCGATCTCGATGATGAGCGGGACCTCGCGAGTATATGACTTCGTGGCTCCGCTCCGACGGGTGTCGATCGCGAACAGCAAAATCGCCGATATACAGGTCATTAATCCCCATCAGTTGATGCTGGTGGGGCACGACCCGGGCTTCACCACC
>DATJOQ010000085.1:0-4278 GCA_035506935.1 Binataceae bacterium (SeqCode)
CAACTGGTCGTTCGGCGACTACTACAAGAAAGAAGCGATCGCGTGGCATTGGGAGCTGGTCACCAAAGTCTGGGGAATCGATCCGAAGCTCCTGTGGGCGACGGTTTACAAGGACGACGACGAGGCCGCCGACGCGTGGACCGCGATGGGCGTGCTGACAAATCCGATCGGGCGCTTCGACCATGAGAATTTCTGGCAGATGGGCGACATCGGGCCGTGCGGGCCGTGCTCGGAGATTCATATCGATCGCGGGGAGAAGGCGTGCGACGGGAAATCGCACGCGGGCATGGCGTGCGCGGTGAACGTCGAGGGGTGCGAGCGGTTTATCGAGCTGGCGAACCTGGTGTTTATCCAGTTCAATCGCGACGCGGCGGGGAAGCTCACGCCTTTGCCGAAGAAGCACGTCGATACGGGGACGGGGTTGGAGCGTGTGGCGGCGGTGCTGCAGACGTTTGAGCGCAGAGCGAGTGGAGAGATCGCGAAAGACGCGGTTCTTGGAAATTACGATATCGATCTGTTCCGTGCAATTCTTCAGAAAATTCAGGAGATCGTGCAGGCTATAGGCGATCACATATCCTACGGTGAAAATGCCGAGGCCGATGTTTCTTATCGCGCGATCGCTGACCATGCGCGCGCAATCAGCTTTCTGATCGCCGATGGCGTAGTTCCGGGCAATGCTGAGCGGCAGTATGTGCTCCGGCGGCTCATCCGGCGCGCGGCACGCCACGGTTTCAAGCTTGGCGTTAAGGCGGACTTTTTACCTGATGTCTGTGCGTCCGTGGTCGAACAGATGAGCTCAGCCTATCCTGAACTGAGTGTTTGCAAAGGGAAGATTCAAGAGATTGTCGCCGAGGAACAGGGCCGCTTCGGACCCCTCCTCGATATGGGCTTGGAGCAAATTCGCCTCTGGCTGTTTCCGCCGACCAGCCAAGAACTAGTCGATCCGGCAACTCGTACTTTCCCTGCAGAACTGGCGTTTAAACTACACGATACATACGGGTTTCCGATTGACTTGACTATCGACGCTCTGCGCGATCAGGGAATCGAGGTTGATGTCGCGGGCTTCGAGCGGCTGATGGAGGAGCAGCGGGAGCGGGGGCGGGCGGCGCGCAAGGAAGAATCTGGCGCGCCGGAGATCAAGCTCGGCGCGGGAGTGAAATCGCGGTTCGTCGGGGAGCATCGGTACCAGGCCGAATCGGAAGTGCGCCAGGTGATCGGCGATTCAAAAGATAGTATCGCGATAGTCACGGCGGAGACGCCCTTCTATGCCGAAAGCGGCGGGCAGATCGGCGATCGCGGAGTTATCGAAACTGCGAGCGGCGCGATTATCGAAGTCACCGACACGCGCAAGGCCGACGGCTCGACGGTTCATCTGGGGAAATTATTGCGCGGCGAGATTCGCGAGTTCGAGCCCGGCGCGCGGGTGACGCTCAAGATCGATCGCGCGCGGCGCGACGCGGCGATGCTGAACCATTCGGCGACCCATATCCTGCATTACGCGCTGCGCGAAATTCTGAGCAAGGACGTGCGGCAGGAGGGATCGCTGGTGGCGCCCGATCGGCTGCGCTTCGACTTCAAGCATGCGGGACCGGTGGCGGAGGGCGATCTTCAGACGATCGAGCAGGAAATCAACGCGCGGATTCGCGAGAACGCGGGAGTCACGGTCGAGGAGATGCCGTTCAAGGACGCGCTGGCGGCGGGGGCGCTGGCGTTCTTCGGCGACAAGTACGGCGACGTCGTGCGCGTGGTCAGGATGGGCGACTTTTCGGTCGAGCTATGCGGCGGCACGCACGTGAATCGCACCGGCGATATCGGGCTATTCAAGTTCGAGAGCGAATCGGGAGTGGCTGCCGGTGTGCGGCGGGTCGAGGCGCTGACCGGCGAGGGCGCGCTGGAATCGATTCGGCGGCGCGAAAAAATTCTCGACGAGATCAACGATCGTCTGCGCGCGACCGACGAAGCGTCGCTGGAGCGCTTGCAGCGGCTGCTGGCGCGCGAAAAAGAGCTGGAGAAAAAAATCCGCGGACTCGAGCATAAGCTTGAATCGGGCGGCGGCAGCAACGGCGCGGCGGAGGAGAGCGTGCGCGAGGTAGGCGGGATCAAGCTGGTCACGCGCGTACTCGAAGGAATCGAGCCGGCGGCGATGCGCGACATGGCGGATCGGATGCGGCAGAAGCATGGCTCGGCGGTGATCGCGCTGGGATCGAACCTGGGCGACAAGGCCGCGATCCTGGTCGCGGTCACTGCCGACCTGACGAATCGGATCAAAGCGGGCGAGATCGTGAAGCAGATCGCGCCGATCGTCGGCGGCTCGGGCGGCGGACGTCCGGACATGGCGCAGGCGGGCGGTCGCGATCCGGGGAAGCTCGCGCAGGCGCTGGAGCAGGTGGGGAAGCTCCTGGAGAGTTAGCGGAAAGAGGAGAGGACCTCTCCCCAGCCCTCTCCAAGGAGAGGGGGCTGAAAGTCGGCTGCCTTTTGTTGTCATTCCGAGCGCGGCGAGGAATCGACGCGAAGCGATTTGTGACTGTCCTCCAAGGGCTCTCAGAAAATCGCTCCGCGTAGATCCCTCGACTGCGCGCTTCGCTCCGCGGCGAGGAATCCCGGGAACTGAGCGCGGCGATCGGGATTTCTCGCGGGATTCCTGGCGGGATTCCTCGCTTCGAAGACTCCGCTCGGAATGACAGGAGGGTGTGCGAATCGCTTCGCGGAGATGCTTCGACTGCGCTCGGGATGACAAAAAGCAGCTTTCGGCTGGCAAGAAATGGAGTTTCGGCCCGAGCGGAAGCATGCTTAAAGGTGATGCTATTGCGCTTCCAAACGATTACCTTTAAAGAGAGCGCCCAAACAGGTATATCGATGGACCAGACGCGGGGCTCGCGCCTATCCTGAAGTCTCCTGTCGCGGGCGGGCGGTCGAAAAAAAACTGGAGGACTTCGCTCCATTTCTCAGTTAGCAACTGACGACTCATTAGAACTGCACTTCGCCGACCATCGGGTGTTCACCGAACTGCTGGGGCAGCAGGACGCACATATCCGGATTATCGAGCAGGAATGCGGGGTGCGAATCGGCGCCAGCGGCAGCTCGCTCAAGGTGACGGGCGGACATGCGGAACAGGCGTTCACGGGCAAACTTCTGGGCGAGCTCTATGAGCTGATCAAGGGCGGTTACCCGATCTATCCGAGCGACGTCGAGTACGCGATCCGGATTTTGCGCGCGGACCGCGACGCGGACTTGAAAGACATCTTCCTCGACACCATCTACATCTCGTCGCACAAGCGGGTGATCTCGCCCAAGAGTATCAACCAGAAGGTCTATATCGACGCGATTCGGAAGCACGATATCGTTTTCGGTATCGGGCCGGCGGGCACCGGCAAGACCTACCTGGCGATGGCGATGGCGCTGGCGGCGTTGATGAAAAACCAGGTGACGCGGATGGTGCTGTGCCGTCCGGCGGTGGAGGCTGGCGAGAAGCTCGGCTTTTTGCCTGGCGACCTGGCGGAGAAGGTGAATCCGTATCTGAGGCCGCTCTACGATGCGCTGCACGACATGGTGGATTTCGATCGGGCGCGGCGGATGCTCGAGCGCGGGACGATCGAGGTGGCGCCGCTTGCGTTCATGCGCGGGCGCACGCTGAACGATTCGTTTATCATCCTGGACGAGGCGCAGAACACCACGTCCGAGCAGATGAAGATGTTCCTGACGCGGCTCGGGTATGACTCCAAGGCGGTGATCACGGGCGATATCACGCAGATCGATTTGCCGAGCGGCAAGCTTTCGGGGCTCAAGGAAGCGCGCATGGTACTGGGCAATACGCCGGGAATTCGCTTCGTGCATTTCAACGAGCGCGACGTGGTGCGCCATCGCCTGGTCCAGGCGATTATCACCGCGTACGAAGCGGCGTCCGAGCAGCCGTCGAGCACGCGGCTTACCGGCGACGGCAGCAATTCCGGGTGAGCGATAGTGACGGTCGAGGTGCGATGCGGCACGACGCGCGGCCGGCCGTTCGCATCCGCGCTCGAGGCTGACGCGCGAGCGCTGCTTGAGCTCGACGGTCTCGCGGACAGCGAACTGTCGCTGATGATCGTAGACGATCGCGCGATGCGCGCGCTCAATCGCGAGTTCCGCGGCAAGGATAATCCCACCGACGTGCTGTCATTCTCGCAGATTGAAGAGCGCTCGCAGATCGAAGAGCGCTCGCTGATCGAAGAGGAGTCGCGGCTTGAAGGCGGCGAAGGCGCCGCCGGGCGGGCGCCTCGCCGTTCGGGCAAGCGGGCGGGC
>DATJOQ010000086.1:0-6758 GCA_035506935.1 Binataceae bacterium (SeqCode)
CTCACGCCGGAAAAGATTGGCGTCACGTCGAAAAGCTTCGCGAGCGCACGCGCTTCGAGGATCGGCTGATTCGTATGATCGTTGGCCGTCATTGTGAGCGCAGCCAGAAATCAGATCGAAGCAATTCTTGTTTCATATGCAGGAACGCGCCGCTTAGCTGCGATCCTCGATACGGCGTCGCGCGCTCAGGAAGATGCGCGCTCCTTGAGATCCAGCGAGCTGCCGCATGCGATGCAGAACTTCGGATTCGATTTAAGCCGCGCGCCGCAGTCGGGACATACGTTAACTTGCGTGACCACGCGGCGCACCGGCCTGGATACTGCCGGCCGTCTCAATACGGCCGCGGCCGCGGCGGTTCGGGTCTCGCCTTGAAGTTTATCGAGCGCGGCCATGGCTGCGAGCGCCTTGCTCTCGAGCGCGCGGCGCAACTCCTGGCAATCTTCCTCCGAGACTTTGGCCATCTCGCGATCGAACTCAAGCTCGCGCAGGGCCTGCAGCGCCTGCGCGTGTTCCCCCTCAAGCCGCGCCAGTTCGCGATTCACCGCCCGCCGCCGCTGCTGCCGCACGCCGCCCACCAGCGGCGCCGCGACGAACAACGCGACCCCGATAACCATCAGCAGAGCAGCGATCGTGTAGGCCATCGGTTACAACCGGCTGCGCAGTTCCTGCTCCAGGCGCCGGCGCAACGCAGGATCGAATTGATCAGCTTGGGGTTGGACGGCGCGGGACGATTCGTCGGGAGCGCCGCGCCAGCGTCCCATCGCCAGCACGATCAGCGCACCGCCTGCGATTATCGCGACGAACGGCATCACCCACGCCAGGATATTGAAACCTTCTGTGGTTGGCGCCGAAAGAATCTTCTCGCCGTACTTGCGACGCATGGATACCAGGATTTGATCGCGGCCGATGCCTTTGTCGATCAGCGTTTGCAATTCCTGGCGCAGCGGAATTGCGAAACCGCAGGTCGGATGCGCGCAATTCGCGATTGTGAGACCGCATCCACACTGGCAGGTGAGTCCTTCGCTGACGGCTTGCAGCGTGGTCTTTGCCGCGGCGCCCATCGTGACCAAGTCGGCGGCCATCGCGCAGAGCGCGAGCGCGATCACCATCAGTATTCCGCGCCGGAAGCCTGATTTTCGGATCGCCACGTCAATCGCTCCCGGGAGCGAGCGGCTCGACTACCGTCACGGACGCGGTGCGTCGGCGCGCCGACGCCGCGATCGCCTCGCGCTCGCGCGCATTGGGCCACATCACGAGCACCGTACCAGTCGCCATCGTAAGCCCACCCGCCCAAAGCCAGAACACCAGCGGAGTCAGGAAAACATCGAAGGTAACCATCCCGCTCTTGTCGTCGATTCCGGCCAGCACCACGTAAAGATCCGATTCGGGCGTCGAGCGAATCGCGACCTGGGTCGCGGGTTGCTCCGGTTTTTTATAAAAGAGCTTGGCCGGCTCGAGCGACGCCACTTCGCGGCCATCCTTCGATACCGTCAGGCGCGCGGTAACCGTGGACATGTGCGCCGTGTCCGAATCGGCCATGTCCAGATACTTGAGCTGATACGGACCAACCGCGAAGCTCTCGCCGGTCTTGACGCTCTTCTTCACCTCGGTCTTGAAGAACGACGACGCGACGATACCGACGAACGCCATCAGCACGCCGACGTGCACGATATAGCCGCCGTAGCGGCGGTTGTTCTTGGCGACCAGATTTACCAGCGCCTGCGGCGGCGTCTCGTTGACCATATGCACGCGCGCAATCACGCCGCGCTTGAACTCGGCGATCACCGTCACCAGCGTGAAGGCACAGAGCGAGAACGCGGCCAGCGCGTACCAGGTGTGAATCCCCGCGGCGAATAAGACGAGTCCAGTTGCGACACCGGCTACGGCCGGCGAAGTGAAACTTCGGATCAGGTTCTTCAAACTCGCGCGGCGCCACGCGATCAGCGGTCCGACGCCGGTCAGGAAGATCAGCGCGAGACCGAGCGGCGCGTTGACTTTATTAAAGAACGGCGGGCCGACCGTGATCTTCACGCCGCGCACCGCTTCCGATAGCACCGGGAAAATCGTGCCCCAGAAAATTGCGAATGCGATTCCGACCAGGATCAGATTGTTGAACAGGAACGCCGCCTCGCGCGAAAGGTATGACTCGAGCTCGGCTTCGCTGCGCAGCGACTTCAATCGAAGCAGCAGCAGGCCGGTGTAAAACACCACCACCGTTATCAGGAAGCCCATAAAGAACGGCCCGAGCCCTGATTGGGTGAACGAATGCACCGACGAGATCACGCCGCTGCGCGTGATAAAGGTGCCGAACAGTGTCAGTCCGAATGCGAGGCCCACCAGCGCCAGGTTCCACACCTTGAGCATGTCCTTGCGCTCTTGAATCATCACTGAATGGAGATACGCGGTCATCACCAGCCACGGCATGAATGCCGCATTCTCGACCGGGTCCCACGCCCAGTAGCCGCCCCATCCGAGGACTTCATAGGCCCATCGCGCACCGAACATGTTGCCCAGGGTCAGAAAGAACCACGAGAAGATCGCCCAGCGCCGTGTGCTGCGAATCCAGTCGTCGTCTAGCCGCCCGGTGATTAACGCCGCGGTGCCGAACGCGAACGGCACCGTGGTGCTGACGTATCCGGTGTAAAGCGACGGCGGATGAATCGCCATCCAGTAGTTCTGCAACAGCGGGTTTAGATCGGTGCCTTCGCGCGGAACCTGCGCCAACAGCTCGAACGGCCGCGTGACGAAGTTCAGCATGCCGAGGAAGAAGACCGCCACGCCCGCCATCACCGCCAGCACGTACGGGCTCAGCTCGGGATTCCGCCGATAGCTCTGATAGGCGACGATCGCGGTGAATATCGAGAGCAGGAACGTCCACAGCAGCAAAGAACCCTGCTGCCCGCCCCATAGCGCCGTGATCTTGTAGATCGTCGGCAGCGTAGTGCTCGAATAGCTCGCCACGTACTCGAGCGAGAAGTCGCTTTGCAGCAGGCCGGACCATAGCGCGCACATCGCGATCGCGACCATCGCGCACATCGCCCACACCGCGTGGCGCGCACTCGCGATCAGCTCGGGCAGATTGCGGCGAATACCATAGAGGTTGGCGCCGATCGAATAGATCGCCAGCAGCAGGGCGAGCATCAACGAGAGCTGTCCGATAAAGGCCATCGATGGGTCAGCTCGGCTTCTTCGGCACGTACTTCGACGGACAGGAAGTCAGCACTTGCGTGGCGACAATCGCCTGATCGGGCCCTAGACGGCCCTCGACGATTACGTCGCGATTCTCGGCGAACATATCAGGTTTGGGTTGGCCGATGCAGACTACTTTGAACCGCTGTGCCGGATTGCCTGGACTCACCGAGCTGACGGGCTTGACCCCGGAAGCGTCCGCATCCGGAATCGGGGCGATCGCGAACGCCAGCCGCAGCGATGAAGGATCCCAGCTCACGCTGCCTGGAACCACGCGTCCCGCCACGCGCAACGACTGTCCTTGCAGCTCGCTCTGGCGCGCCTGAACTTCGCCCACCGTCAGGTAGTATTCGGCGGTGTTCATGATCGCGGTATAGATGAGGTAGCCGACTGCGACGACAATCAAACCGCCGCCCAACAAAAAACGTGGTTTAATCCGCATCCGAGCCCCCTACCCTAAACATTGACGCCATCATCTTATGCCATGGGCATCCTGCCGCAAGATGTGAGTTGATTACAGAGGCTTTGGCAAAAACTGCGAAGAGTTTACTCCGGATCACCACTATCTCGCGGACCAAACGCGACGCCACGTTTCGAAGCCTTGATAAATTCGACCATTTCCGTGACTTCGGGCGAGCTGACGCCATCCCGCAGCAGCTCCTCGATAGCGATGCTCAGGTTGCGGCGAGCGCCGAACAGCGTCGCGAAAGCATGGCGAAGGGCGACGATACTGTCGCGCGCAACCCCGGCGCGCCTGAGTCCCACCAGGTTTATCCCGCGCACGGTATGGGTCGCGTCCGCGATGCAAAACGGCGGAATATCACGGCTGGTGCGGCTTAGCCCGCGCATCATGGCGAGCCGCCCGATCCGCACGAACTGATGCACCACGCAGTTGCCCGAGACCAGCGCGCGATCGCCAACCTCGACCCATCCCGCCAACAACGCTCCGCCGGCGATAATCGTCTGATTGCCCACCCGGCAGTCGTGCGCGACGTGCGAGTTTTGCATGAAGTAGTTGTCGTCACCGACGATCGTGATGCGCCCTTGCTGGCTGCCGCGATTCACCGTCACCGCTTCGCGGAAGATGTTACGATCGCCGATCTGCACTTCGCGCGGATCGCCCGTGTAGCTGATATCCTGCGGCTCGTCGCCGATCACTACGTTGGCATGGAGAACATTGTCACTGCCGATACGGGTGTCGCCCAACACGGTGACGTGACTCAGCAGGCGCGTGCGCGCTCCGATCTTGATACTTCCTTCCAGCAGGCAGAACGGTCCGATCTCGACTCCGGGTTCGAGCTCGACCCGTGCACCGATTACGGAGCTGGGATGAACTCGCGGCGCAGGCCGGGCGGCTTCAGGCGTCATCGGCGAAGCCTCGGGGCTCAATGCAGCGTTTTCTTCTCGCGTTCATCGGCCGCGATCTGCGGAGACCGGTCGGCGTCATCGGATTGCGATCGTTGCTGCTGGTCCTCATCGCGCTCGGGGATTCGGTAGCTCTCGCCGACCCACGAACCGAGATCGACCATGCGGCATCGCTCCGAGCAAAACGGCCGAAAGCGATTTTCACGCGATGGATCTATAGCATTTTTGCAAATTGGACAGCGCATGAAGGCCTCGTGTGACACTGCCAGAAAGCCGCCGCCGCGCGCAATCCGGCCTCACAGGCAAGATATCGGTACCTTTTTTAACCCTCGCTGGCGATATATGTGCTGCCCGGCAAGAACAAGAATGCTCGCGGGGCATTAGAGCGCCCGCGAGCATTCTTCTCTCGTAGAACTAATTCGCTCAGGCGAAGAACTATACGCGCGCTTCGCCCGTGTAGGAGATATCGTCGGCCTTGGTACGCTCGAAGATTTCCTTGGCCGCCGTGCGCTCTCTGCTGTCCTCTGTATGAACAGCAATCAGTATGTTGCCGTTCTTGAGCTTGCCCTCGTACTGCTTGGCTTCGTACTCGGGGACGCCCGCGCCGATAAGCGCTCCTGTTATCCCGCCGACCGCGCCACCCGCCGCCGCTCCGCCGAGCGCGGCCAGAATTGGGCCGGCAGCGATGAACGGCCCCACGCCCGGGATCGCCAAGCTCCCAATGCCGACGAGCCAACCCAGGATTCCAACTGCAATACCTCCGGCAAATGCACCCGCCGCGGCGCCTTCAGGAGCCTTGGTATGCTGCTCGTGACCCAGGTCTCGGCTGCCAGCTCGATCGGGCAGTAGCATCGATACGTCGTTGTTTGAGAAGCCGGCATCCTTGAGCTGATTTACTATTCGCACTGCATGCTCTTCACTTTTTGCGATACAGAATACTGCTTTGTTCATCACGTTCTCCTAAAAACTTTGTACTGCCTCAACTAGTAGCTATTTACTGCCGGCGATCTCGAGCTGATCATTCACATTCGTATCGCCTGCGACCCGAGCCGCTTTCGCCTGGATGTCCGCTCGTTCCCGCTCGCTTTTGACCGGTCCGCGCAAAGTCACTGCGCCGTCGATGGTAATAATCTTGATGTTCTTGGCCTCGGTGGAGAGACCCTTGTCGTTTACCACCGCGCGCCTAATCTCCCGCGAAATTTTCAGATCCTGCGGCTTGTTCGATTGATCGATTGGCGTAACGGTATGATGATCGCGGTCCTTCTGATTCTGCGCACTATTGTCGGCGGCGCTCGCCTGCGGCGATTGCGCCATTGCCGATCCACCTACAGGAGCGAGACACGCCGCGATCAGCAGCGAGATCAAAATCAGCAACGCCTTTCTTTTCATTCTCTCTCACCTCAAATTCCATAAATGACATTTGACTAAAAGCTGACTTGGCCGACTATTTCAGCAAGCCTTATGCCGAGGTTTAGCTGATGTGCCACGACTAGCGACGTCGTCCAAACCTTTTCGCATTTTCCTTAGCCATCAACTTGGAATGTAAAATTAACTAGTCATTACGCAATTGCGCGGGTCGGAAGCTTACCTGTTAAGTGCACTAGCATCCTCAGACCCTGAAAGATTTTTCATGGTTTGAATGATTTTCGATTACCCCGAAAGATCGACCGACTGACAAAGCCAAAAAAACACCGCGTTCATTCGAAAAAAGGAGTCCAAGCAGCGGCACGTCAATTGCTCTTTACCATGTCAACACGCACGACTCTCACAATTAGAAAAGGAGGCTTGGACAGATGAACCTCATCTCAAAGCGAAGCGCGATCAATTCAGCGATAGTTGGTTGTGTAGGTATCGCGATCGGATGCATAGTCGGATGTTCCAGCGGCGCTGGTACTACAGAAACTACAACCACCAGAGAGTATGAAACCGCGCCCGCGGTGGTGACAACGACTCAGCCGGCGGTAGTAACTACGGTGCCACCGGTTGCGAACACCACGACCACTACGACCCATTTCAACAATGGCACGGTCGAGAAGCGTACGACGACTGAGTATCCGGCGGGCAATCCTCCCGCGGTGGTGACCACGGTCCCGGCTCCAGCGGTGGTAACTACAGTTCCGTCGCAAACGACTACCACCACCACTACTTCCGACGACGGCCGCGTCGAACGGCAGACTACGACTACGGTCACTCCGGCTGATTGA
>DATJOQ010000087.1:0-3667 GCA_035506935.1 Binataceae bacterium (SeqCode)
GACGCGCGGACGCTGCTCAACCAGTTGTCGGCCGAGAGAGATCTCGGTCCCGGCCGGCGCGTGCGCCTGCTGGTTGGTGATCAGATATGGTTCGACCAGGGCGATCAGAAGACCGAGTTGCCGACATCCTTGCCCGAAGTGCGCATCGATAGGGTGGTTGACGGTGGCCACGATCGATACCGCTTCGCGCTGATACCGCTCGTCTTCGAGGGCAAGGAGAGTTGGCTGCAAAACGGCGTCGACGCGGGGCCCGTGCGCGCAACTATCGCGCGCCTGCGTGACACGCTGTTGCTGGCGCTGCCGGTTATCCTGATCCTGTGCGTGACGGGTGGCTATCTGCTGTCGGCGCGTGCGCTCGCACCGGTCAGTGCGTTGGCCGCGGCGCTCGAAGGTATCGGTGAGCGTGACCTCGAGCATCGCCTGCCACAACCGAAGACTGAAGACGAGATCGGCTCCCTGGTCGACTCCATCAACCGCATGCTGGGGCGATTGCAGCAGGCGGCCACCAGCCAACGACGCTTCGTTTCGGAAGCCGCGCATGAATTGCGTACACCGTTGACGGTTTTGCGCAGCGGCCTCGAAGTCGCTCTGCGCCAACCGCGCGACGCCGCGCAAAACCGCCTCGCGATTACTGAAGCGCTGGCCGAGGTTGAGCGCCTGTGTGGTATCGCCGAGGACCTGCTGGCGCTGGCGCGACTCGAACTGGTCCCGCCAGCCAATTACGAAATTACCGACCTGGCCGAGCTGGCGAGCGAGGCAGGACATCGCGCGAACGCGTTGGCCGGTGCGAAAGACCAACAGCTTATCGTGAACACGAATGGACCGCTGCTGGTGCGCGCGAGCAAAAACGAGCTCGCGCGAGTACTGCTCAACTTGCTCGACAACGCGATCAAATTTGCTCCGGAGCGCGGTGTGGTGCGGCTGGATCTCTCGCGCGAAGGTGGCGTCGCACGGCTCGCAGTAAGCGACAGCGGTCCGGGAATCGCATCCGGTGAGCTCGACCGCGTTTTCGATCCTTTCTACACCAGCCCACGGCTTGCGGCCGCCGGCAGCGGGTTGGGACTCGCACTAAGCCGGCAGATTGTCGCGCTGCACGACGGCACAATCAAAGCGCGCAACCTCGACGGCGGCGGTTGCGAGATCGAAATCCGCCTGCCGGCTCTGACGCCCAACATAAACGTTTGTTAATTCGGCTAGTCCGCCGCCGATTGTTAGAAATGGATCATTCGGCGCTTCGCCGCGCCGATTCAGGAGAACCGCTTTTGAGCAGGGCCTTGCCGTTGCCGATTGCGGATGACGCCGAATTTACGTCTCGGAAAGAATACTGCATTGACGACGCGATTCGAGGGTTGGCGGAGAACGGCTTTGCTGGTGGCGCTCGTGCTGCTGCTCGACGTGTCTTCGCTCTTCGCGCAAGTCAAGCCGCTGACCCTGCCTGAGGTCATCGCGGCGGCGCTGAAGGTGATGCCGAGCCTGGAGTCCGCGGCGGCCAGACAGGATCTGAGCTCGTCGATGGTGGACGAAGCGCGTGCGCCGCTGCTGCCCAGCGTTAGTTACGACACCGAGTACTATCAGGCGCCGGGTTACAGCACGGTTATCACCAACGGCGGCCAATCCGACACGATGCTGACGCTCAACTACGTCGTGTTCGACGGCGGGCGGCGGATGGCGCTGATGCGAGCGGCGCGCTTCGCTGCGCAGGCCTCCGCACAAGGCGTTGCGGCGGCACGTCAGCAAATCGAATTCGACGCCGCGATTGCTTACTACAAGCTTTTGCAGACCCGCCACATCGAGGAGGAGCAGGATCGCAGTCTGGGACGGCTCGATCAGTACCTTGATATTATCGGCGCTCTGCGCCGCAGAGGCCGTGCGATCGCGAGCGACACGCTGAAGATCGAAAGCGCGCGCGACCAGGCGCAGATCGCTCAGCTCAACGCGCGCGCCGAGCGCCAGCACGCTTCGATGGTGCTGGGTTCGATGATGGGCCAGTTCGGGCGCGACGATCTGGCGGTCGCCGATTTCACCAGCCTTCCGCCTCCACCGCATGGCCAACTCGCGCACAATCCACAGATGATCGCGGCCGAGCGCGAAATTCAGAACGCGGAGGCGGCCGTGACAGCCGCGCATGCCGAGGCTTATCCGACTTTCAATCTCAATCTGACCAGTGGGTTTCTCGGAGTTAATCCGAGACACACGATCGATCACAACCTCGGCGCTTCCTACGACGGTTTGATCTCGGTGCCGATTTTTCAGGGCGGATTGATTCGGGCTCACGTCGACGAAGCGAAAGCACGGCTGCGAGCGGCGCAAGCGAGCCGGCACGAGCTCGAATTCAGTCTGCGCCAGCGTCTCAGCGACGCGTCGCTGCGCTATCGGCAAGCGCAAGAACAATTGCGGGCTATCGACCGTTCCGAGCCCACGGCCAATTCCGCCTTCGGCCTCTACTGGACGCGCTTTCTCGGCGGCGGCAGCGCGACGCTGCTAGAGGTGCTGGACGCTTACAATCAAGCCGAGCAATTGCGAATCATGCGGGCGCAGCAGGAGTTTGCTTTGCGCCAGGCGAGCGCCGAAGGCCGTCTGCTGGTGGGTGGCGAATGAGAGCTGGACGTCCTAGTTGGCTCACGCCGCTGCGCGCGCTTTCGATTCTCGCGCTCTTGACCCTGTGCATCGGATGTTCCCGGGCGCCGGCCGACAGCGAGCAGCCGAAATCCGCGGCTGCTCCGGTGATGGCGGTGAGCGCGGCGCGTGCGATGATCGCGTCGGTGAGCCAGCGGTTATCGCTGATGGGCGTGACGGCAGCGATGCGTCACGTCGCGTTGCGCGCGCCTTGCGCGGGCCTGGTTGAAGGTCTGGAGCTGCAAAGCGGCGACGCGGTGCGGCGCGGCCAGGTGGTTGCGCGCGTGGTTAACCAGGAGGATCTCGCGGCGCAAGCCGGTTTGCAGATCGCGCGCCAGCTCAATCCTGGTAACTCCGCTCCGCTCGCGGATGCGGTAAGACAATTCGCCACTAGCCCCGGAGTACCGGTCGTGGTGCCGCAAAGCGCGGTGGTGGCGCGCCGGACGGTCAGCAGCGGGCAGACTGTCGCCTACCTGGATACCCTGGCCGATTTGATCGATCCGGCTAGTTCCTATGTCGAAGCCGCGGTCCCGATTGGTATGGCGGCAAGCCTGCGGCCGGGTATGACGGTCGAGATCACATCGCCGATCGCGGCTGGAATCGAGTTCCCCGGCCGGCTCGCGGCGCTCGCGCCCAACTCCGATGTCAACTCGGCAACCTTCGCTGCGCGAATTGAATTCACCGGTGCCCCGCGCATCCGAATCGCGGGAGTGGCGGTCGAGGTCAACGTCATCACGCAATACGAGCCGCGCGCAGTGGTGATTCCAAAGACCGCCTTGTTCGAGAACGCCAGCGACCGGAAGTACTACGTCTTTACCGTCGACCAACACAACGTCGCCCATCGCGTGATGGTGGTGCCCGGTATTCGCGACAACTCGCTGGTGCAGATGAGTAGCGGGCTACAGCCAGGAGAGACCGTTATCACTTCGGGCGGTTACGCACTTTCCGACGGGTTGAAGGTCAAACCGACCATCGCATCGTATCCGTTCAGCCTCCCGGGTGGTGGCGCGTCGGGCGTGCGGCCGACTTTGCCGGATCGGTTTTCAATAAA
>DATJOQ010000088.1:0-4564 GCA_035506935.1 Binataceae bacterium (SeqCode)
CGCGCCGGTGAACCGCTTAACTGGCAGGGGAAGCTTTCTAGCGACCGTTATCCTACGTTCCGGACGCTCTATCATGCCGGCAATCTCGCGGCTGGTACCATCTTTGCCGATGAAGCGCCCAATCTCATCTGGCTCCTCGAACGACCATTCGTCTAACGTCTGCGCAATAACATGCGGCTCGATAGGAAGCATTTCGATGCCAGCAATTTTTCTTCCTTCGACCTCTGCGACGCGACGCCAAGCTCTTATCAGCAGCTCTCTTGCTTTTCCGCGTATGAATTTTTCTCGCGTTGGGCTGATATGAGAGAAATCATCATCAGAGGGCGTTTTCCTTCCGCGATATGAGGATAGTTCGGTGACTTTTCGTCGTCCACCCATCACAACTGCTCTTTCTCCTCAACCACGCGGAATTCGCTCTCCCCCAGCGCTTGCGCCTTGTGCGAGCCGTAGCGATCGAACAACTCGAAGAGCTGCGATTTGTGCGGACGCACCTTTCCGAGCGGACACTTGCGCCATTCGTCGAGCGACTCGTCGCAGTAACCCATGCGATTCTCGCCGCACTTGGGCTGCAGATAGTTCGCGACTTCGGGCAGCACCTTTTTGATCTCCAGCCGCATCAGCGCGACCATCTTGCGGATTTCCCATTGCGCGCGCACGCACAGCCGCAGATCGCAGATGTGCAGCATCTCGGCGAAATTCACCATCACGTGAAAATTGGTAGGCGCGGCGTTGGGCAGCACGAAGCGCGCGTCCTCGGCGGGGACGCCGGCCTTGAGCGCGCGCGCGTACAGCTCCGAAGTTTTCGACAGCAGCTCGGCGAACTCATCCTCGAGTCCGGCGCGGCTCCACGATTGCGGCAGCACGAACGCGAGCTTGTCCTGCTTGAATTTCACGTAGCGCTGACTCTGCTGCTCGAAGCTGATTCCGATCCGATGGCGGACGAACTGATGCGACAGCGAGCGCGACACGTTGGCGATTCCGAACCAGAACACCACCTGCTCGAGCGGCGAAGCGTGGCCGGTCTTGAGCCGCTCGGCGATAAACTCGCGCACCTTGTCGTGGCTGATTTTCTCGGTTTGGATCTTGTTCCAGATCTCGATCGGCGTGTCCGCGGAATAGCAGGTGCGGAAGGCCGCATAGAGCTTCTCCAGCGGCATCGCCGCGTAATCGATCAACTTAACTTCCATCGTTGCCCGATTTTCCAAGCCCGACGCTCCCGAGATGAAGGTTACGTAATTTTATATCGTTGCTTGGGCCTAAATCATCAGCCCTGTCATATGGTTATCCACCGGATGCGTTGCGCGGTTTCAACCTGACGCGCACTCGTCGACGATCCAATCGATGCGATTGCGCGACGCGTGCGCTATTGCAACTATGCGACGGGGGGGTGGATGGCAAGGCTGCCCGATCATATTTACAGGATTCTGCAACCGGTCTTGTTCCGGCTTGAGCCCGAACTGGCCCATCGCATCGCAATCGCATTGCTGGCTCGCATGCCCGCGCTGGATTCCGGCATGGACGCGCCGGAGCTGGGCCAGATTCTGTGGAAGCTGCCGTTCTCCAATCCGATCGGCCTGGCGGCCGGAATGGACAAGGAGATCGTGGCAGCGCACGGATGGCAGGCCTTGGGATTCGGCTTCGCCGAATTGGGAACCATCACGCCGCGCCCGCAGCCGGGCAATCCGCGTCCCCGGATGTGGCGTCTGCCGGAGCATCGCGCGCTGATTAATCGGCTCGGCTTTCCCAACGCCGGGATGCATGACGCGGCAAACCGGATGGCTAGCGCGCGCCTGCGCGGCCTCAGAATTCCAGTCGGCATAAATCTGGGACCCAATCGCGACACTCCGGTCGAACACGTACCAGCCGACTACGCGGCGCTGATGGCTGTGTTATCACCGTTCGCGGACTTCGTCGTCATCAACCTGAGCTCCCCCAATACCGCGGGGCTGCGCGATTGGCAGGCTCCCGAGCGTTTGCGAACTCTGGTCGCGGCGATTCGTCCGGAGCAGGCCGCCGGCGCCGAATCCGGGCGTCGATGCCCCGTCCTGATCAAGCTCGCGCCGGATCTCGAACTAGAAAAGGTAGCTGAGCTTTGCGATCTGATAACCGAGCTCGAGCTCGACGGTATCGTCGCCACCAACACCACGCTCGCTCGCGAAGATTGTGGAGTCGCGTCGGCGTACGAAGGCGGGCTCAGCGGCGAACCGCTGAAGCTGCGCGCGCGCTCGATCATTCGTGAAATCTATCAGCGCACCAGCGGGCGAATTCCGATTATCGGCGTCGGCGGCGTGTCAACCGCCGACGACGCGTACGAGCACATTCGCGCCGGCGCGAGCCTGGTCGAACTCTATACCGCGCTGGTCTATGAAGGACCACGTGTGGTCGGCCGAATCAAGCAAGGATTGCTCAAACTGCTGGAGCGCGATCGCGTGAATTCGATCAGCGAAGCCGTCGGCAGCGCAGCGCGAAAGAATTGAGACTCATGCGCAAGTCGAAGGTCAGCGAACCGATTCTTCTGCTGAGCGGATTCGAGCCTTTCGGCGGCGAAACCACTAATCCGTCATGGGACGTCGCATCTCGTTTCGAAGGGAAATCGATCGCGGGCCTGATGGTAAAAACGGTTTGCCTGCCGGTGGCCCATCCGCGCGCCGCGCGCAAAATCGTGGCGGCGATCCGGCGATGGCGTCCCGCGGCGATTATCGGATTGGGTCAAGCCGGCGGACGTTCGGCGATCTCGCTCGAGCGGGTCGCGATCAATCTGGTCGATCAGCGCTCGCGCGACGGGATGCGTGACTATGAAGGTAATACGCCGGTGGTTCGCGACGGTCCCGACGCCTATTTCTCGCGCTTGCCGCTGAGTGCGATCCTGCGCCGGCTGAAACACGAGGAGATACCCGCATCGATTTCGCTCAGCGCCGGCGCCTACATCTGCAACTCGGTAATGTACGCGGCGCTGCACGAGCTCAAGCGCCGCCCGCGTTTGCCCGCAGGCTTCATCCATCTGCCCTACGCGACCGATCAGGCGGCGCGCCATCCGGAGGCGCCGAGCATGTCGCTGGATGTGATGGAGCGTGCGGTGGACGTGGCGATCGCGGTAACGGCGTCCGGGATTCGAAAGCAAAAACGCTAGCGTGCTCGGTCGGATCTAAACCGCAGCCTGGACCTTTGGCGGCGCCGGCTTCCCTCGCGACTGGAGTAGCACCTGGCGCAGCTTGGCGGGATTCACTGGCTTCTTGAACAGCGCGCTTTCCAATCCCTTCAAGCGGCTCCGTTTAATGATGTGATCCTTGTCGTAGTAGTACGCGGTCATCAGGATAACCGGCAGTTGCGGCCACTCCTCCTTGACCCGCATGTAGAACTCGTAGCCGTCCATCTCGGGCATCACGACGTCGGAGATCACGGTATCGATTTTCACGTTGCGCAACAGCGCGAGCGCGTTGCTCGGACGCACGGCGGTATACACGATACACCGCTCGGCGCGCAGTAGATCGGCCAGCGACGTGACCACCGCGGTATCGTCGTCGAGCACCAGCACCGACATCCCGGTCAACGGCCATTGACGGATTGCGCCGTCTTCGCGAGCTTCCTTGCCCGACGCCTCGCGCGGCCCCAGATCGGCCATCCGTTTGCCCTGCAGATAATCGCGCGTCTGGTAGACGCCCTTGCGCGCCATTTCGTCGAGCCGCCGAACAATTTCCTGGACTCGGTTCAGGCAATCGCGGATGATTTCGAGCCGCTCGGCTTCGACCACGTCGGCGGCCTGCCCCGCGCGATCGTCCCGCGCTTGTTCGAGCAAGTCGAGCGTGTTGGTCATGCATTCGAGCGGATTGTTGATTTCGTGCGCGAGGCTCACGGCGATTTCGCCCGCGGTGGCGAGTTGCTCGCGCCGGCGCATCTCGCGGATGTCGCGCGCAAAGCCGATCGAGCCGACGATATTGCCGCTGTCGTCGTAAATTACAGAACCGGAAATGACGACCGGAATGTCTTCGCTCTCTTTGCTGCGAAACACCGTTTCGAGCCCCGAGATCCTTCCGCCGTCGGTCGACTCGCGCATCGCGCGCATCACGCGCTTTGCTTCTTCCACCGTCGGGTACAGCCGAACGACATTCTGGCCGATAATTTCGTCCGCGTTATAGTGAAGCAGCTTGCGCGCGCCGTCGTTGTAGTAGATGACGGCGCCCCGCGTGTCGACCGCCACTATGGTGTCGGCGGAGCTTTCGACGAGCCGCTCTAGATAGTTTTGATCAAGAGAAAACATTTCGCGCCAATTTTATTTTTAGGGGAATGATCGTCTTAGTGAGGGCATATGACGGGCCGCGGTCGCGGCCTCAGGAGCGTGCTCCAACACAGCATCCGCACTCAAGCATTAACCTGCGCACTCCGCAAGACAACGCCCACCCTGCCATCGCCCCCTTTTACACATGTCCATTATCGCACAGGGCGGAATTTCGGCAAAGCGACCTCCTCGCTCAGCCGCTCGAATACCACCTCCACCGGCATCCCGCACCTGATGTCGTGGGGCTTGATTCCGACCAGATTCGAGAGCATTTTCGCGCCTTCTTCC
>DATJOQ010000089.1:0-3512 GCA_035506935.1 Binataceae bacterium (SeqCode)
TGTCAGGACGCGGCGAACTTCGGACGAGAGAACGGCGGCAGTAATCAGGCCGGCGGTGTCGGAGCCAAGATGTGCTCGTCTAAGCGGTGATGAACGCCCGTGTTTGCCATCATCCCCCTCCTTTTTGGTCAAACAAAACAACGCGCAGTCCAAGCGAAGAGGAAGCTTCACCCGCAATTAGGCCATGGCTTGACTGAATTGCGAGACGGATGGGCAAAATGTGTGATGATTGCCGGGTAGATTGATGGCACTCGGACTATGATCTTCTTGCAGCAAAGATTTTCGCGGCGGCGCTCGCTCTGGCAGAAAGCACATGTCACCCGCGCGGAACGCACATGTCGTTATTTTTCCTCAACGGTTTCATGGCTTAGCGAAATCGTCGTTGCGCGCGATTGCGCGAACACAACGGCTGCCGACTTTCGGTCGAAATTCCGTCGGGATTTCGCAGAACGCTGCGATCGGGGTGTGCGGCGCGCGGTACGCATCGCGATCGCGCTGCACCGAGAGGGGAAAATTTCATTCAATCCATTGGCGAGTCGCGTATGTCCGTTCCTGCGTCGGAAGATCTTGTCGGAATCGAATTACGCGCGAGCGCACGACGGCTGGGCGCAGTTGCGATTTTCAGCGGCGTCATCAATCTGCTGATGCTCTCCGGCTCGCTGTACATGCTGCAGGTGTACGATCGAGTACTCCCGAGCCGTAATGCCGCGACGCTTGTGGGATTATCGGCGATTGTCCTCGCCGCCTATCTTTTCCAGGCCTATTTCGAGGCCGCTCGTTCGAGGATGTTGTCGCGCATAGGCGCACTGTTCGACGTCGGTCTGCAGAAACGCATCTACCTTGCGCTTGCGACGCTGCCGCTGCGCGGCGCGAAGGCGATGGTCGCGCAGCAGCCGCTGCGCGATCTGGATCAAATCCGCATTTTTATATCGGGTATCGGACCGACGGCGTTTCTCGACATGCCGTGGATACCGATCTTCGTCATCGCGCTGTTCATCTTCCATCCCGCGATTGGCCTGGTCGCGATGCTCGGCGCGGCAGCCATTATCGCGCTGACGCTGGCGGCGGAGCGTCGAGCCCGCGCGGCGGCGAAATTCTCCATGGACTGCAGCGCGCAACGACAAGTCTTCGCTGACGCGACTCGGCAAAACGCCGAAGCTATCCGCGCGCTCGGTATGACCGGGCGTTTGACCGAGCGATGGCGCGAAGCCAACGAGCGTTTCCTACGCCAGAATTTCGTCGCTGCCGACGTCTACGCGAACATCGGCGCCGCCGCCAAGGTGGTGCGTTACGCCCTGCAATCGGCGGTTCTCGGCACGGGCGCCTACCTTGTCATCAACGAGCAGGCTTCGGGCGGAATCATGATTGCGTCATCGATCATGATGGGCCGCGCTCTGGCGCCGATAGAAATTGCCCTGTCGAACTGGAAACAGTTGGTCGCGGCTCGGCAGGGGATAGATAGGCTTCGCGATATCCTGGCGACCGTCCCGCCGCCTGCGGCCGCCGCGGTTGAACTCCCTCGTCCGAAGCGGAGTTTTTCAGCCGAAAATCTGACCGTCGCGGTACCGGGCGGCGACCGCGTGGTGCTCTCGAATATCTCTTTCAGATTGACCGCAGGAGAGGGGCTGGCATTGCTCGGGCCGAGCGCCGCAGGAAAGTCTTCCCTCGCGAGAGCGCTTCTCGGCATCTGGCCTGCGAGCGAAGGCGTGGTCCGCCTCGACGGAGCGGCGTTGGACCAATGGGCACCCGATGAACTCGGCCGACATGTCGGCTATCTGCCGCAGGATGTCGCGCTGTTCGACGGTACGGTGGCCGAGAACATTGCGCGGTTCGATGAGCACGCGACCTCGGATGCGGTGCTGGGCGCCGCACAACTCGCCGGTGCCCACGAAATGATTCTGTCTCTACCCGATGGTTACACCACCAGAATCGGCGAGCGCGGTTCCTGTCTTTCGGCCGGACAGCGTCAGCGCGTCGGACTTGCGCGCGCCCTATACGGCGATCCGTTTCTTGTTGTCCTGGATGAGCCAAATGCCAATCTCGACCACGACGGTGAAGCAGCATTGATCCAAGCGGTCCAGACGCTGCGAAAGAATATGCGTATCGTCATCATGGTTTCTCACCGCCCCGAGGCGCTTGCGGCGCTCAATATGGCGGCGGTGCTGCGCCAGGGCCGCCTGGTCGCGTTCGGCCCGCGCGATCAGCTGTTCGCAAGCGTGGCGCGGACTGTCAGCACCAGTGCCCCGGTCAGTATCAAGCCCGGCGACATGCAATCGCACCAGCCGCGGGCGACGGCGGGAGCGCCGTCATGAGCGTCATTGACCGCGGCCAGCGCGATCGCGCGAGGGGTATGCGCCCTTCGCTGCGTCAGGAGCCTAGATCCGGATTGCAGGGCAAGGCCCTGATTCTCGAATTGCAGAGTGCAAAAAGGGCCATCGAGCTCAACCGGCGCGGCAATTTACGCGATCCGGCGCCTGCTCGCCGCCGGCAAAACGCCAGTCCGGAGGCTGTCGTGCAGCGGTTTCCCCGGTCAGGGGAGCGGCTCGATCGCTTCGATCATAATGTCTTGCAGGAGCCGATCCGCGCCACCCGGACGGAAGACCTTGGCGTCTCCGGATCCGAACCGCTCGGGAAGCAGAAAGTCTTCGCCGAGTTCGAGCGCTATTTTCAGATCCTACGGGCGCAATTCGATTGGCTCGTGTCGGGTACGCCCGCATCCGCGGATTCATCTACGGATTTCAGGGAACAGGTCGTCCGTACCCACGAGCTTCAGCTTAAGGCCGCGTCGCGGGTGCTTATCATCAGCGTTGCTATCGCGGGGGGCTGGGCAATGCTGGTGCCATTATCGGGCGCAGTTGTTCTGCCGGGCACGCTCGTTGTCGAATCCAGCGTAAAGCAAATCCAGCATCCTACCGGCGGTGTCGTGGCGGCAATCCCGGTTGAGGATGGTGAGCACGTAAATGCCGGTACGCTTCTTCTCCGGCTCGACGGGACGCAGCTCAAAGCCAATCAGAAACTCATTGCCGATCAGCTCGATCAAGTCCGTGTGCGTTTAGCCAGGCTCGTCGCCGAGCGGGACGGAACAACGGTTATTCATTTCCCCGAACAAATCGCGGATAGGACTCAACAAGCCGACATTGCCCATCTCGTGGCGTCGGAAAACGCCTTGTTCGATGCCCGGGCCAAGGCGCGCCAAGGCCAAAAGGATCTTTATGCCAGCAATATTCGTCAATTCCAGAAACAGATCGACGGCCTGAACGCGGAGATCCAGTCGAAGTCGTCCCAGCTTAGGCTCATTGCGAGCGAGCTGAGCGGCGTGCAGGAGCTTTACGCCAAGGGCCTGGTGCCCTTGACCCGGCTGACGACATTACAACGCGATTCCGCGCAACTCGAAGGAGAGCGCGCGCAACTGGCGGCCTCCGTCGCGGAAACCAACGCCAAAATCGGTCAGGCCCGGCTGCAAATCGCGCAAATCGATCAGGATTTTCGCTCCGAGGTGATGAAAGATCTGC
>DATJOQ010000090.1:0-12970 GCA_035506935.1 Binataceae bacterium (SeqCode)
GCCATTCGTACCAGCTCGGCGAGGGAGTCAGCGCCCATCTTCTGCATCACGCGCGCGCGATGTTTCTTGACGGTATGCTCACTGGGTCCCAGCTCTGCACCGACCTGCTTGTTCAGCAGGCCAGTGGTTATCAGGGCGAACACTTCGCGCTCGCGCGGTGTAAGCGTGCGGGCGCGTGCGATCAATTCCAGACGCCAAAGATGTTCGGATCGCTGAGCACGCGACAATTGAGCGCCGCGCTTTATCGCTGCCAAAAGCGCGTGATCGTTGATCGGCTTCTCCAGGCAATCGACCGCGCCTTCGCGTATAGCGCGTACGCCCGTCGACATATCTCCGCGACCGGTTATGAGGATAATCGAGACGAAGGGAGCTGACTGTTTGATTTGAGCCAGCAATTGCAATCCGTTCATTTTCGGGAGACAGACGTCGGCCACGATGCAATCGAATTTGTCCGATTTTCGGGCCTCCAAAAAACTCTCCGCCGAGTCGTGGGAAGCTACGCGAAATCCCGCGGTGCTGAGCTGAAAGCTCAGTGCCTCGCGCTCGTGTTCGTCGTCCTCGATTATCGCAACGGTATCTCCCTCAGCGGCCGTAGCGGATTCTTGCTGTATCGGGTCGAGACTCTCCTTTCTCGTGCCATAGCCTACATTCGCTGTGCGCCTACGCTGATTCATCGCGTAAAGAAATCGCAACCTGATCCCGCCGTCCGGAGATGCCCGACCAATGGTCATTTGATAAGAAGATTTCACCAAACCGCAAGCATAAGGAATGATATGGCACCTTTGTGCCATGGAAATCATCTTGAATTTGGGCAATTAGGCTAGCAATGAAGCCATATGTGATCGCAGCCGTAGTTCTCGCACTGATATTGCCGCAAAACGCATGGTGCGCCGCGCTCGACCTGTATGAAACGGGGGCGCCCGATCTCGGTACCGCGAGCGCAGGGCGCGCGGCAATGGCCGAGGACGCTTCTACCGAGGCCGCCAATCCCGCCGGGATGACGCTGCTCGATCGCTCGCAACTACTGGGTGCGGCCGGCGCTCTGCTTCCTTTCACGAACTTCGATGTCGCTCCGCAGACGACGCCGAAAGGCGGGGGCGGCGGCAATGCGGGTGTGTTCATACCGCTAGGTTCGTTCTTCTACGTCTACCGATTATCCGACCGGCTGCGGCTCGGCTTCTCGGTCTTCTCAGATTTCGGGCTTAGCGCGGACTACGGCAAAACCTGGGTGGGACGCTACTACCTGACCTGGGAATCGCTGATCACCAGCAAGGCCAATCCTTCGATCGCTTACATGATCAATGAGTGGCTGTCCGTTGGAGCGGGTTTCAGCTTTTCGGTCGGGCGCCTGGCCTTCCAATCCAAGGTAAATAATATTCTCCCGCGCCAGGCGGATGGCGGCTTGGCGCTTGAATCGTGGGACGAAGCATTTGCTGGCAACGCCGGCGTGTTGGTAAGACCACTTTCGCAACTACGCCTCGGGATCACGTACCAATCGGAAGCGGACTTCAAGTTTGGCTTTCGACCACATCTCACGAATCTGGGCCCTGGGCTTGAGTTTATTCGCAAGCGGATCGGTGGCGTGAAGATCAACATTCCAATGGAGCAGCCGCAGCAGGTGATGCTGAGCGCGGTTTATGAATTGACGCGTCAGTTCAGCCTGATGGGCAACATCGGATGGCAAAACTGGTCGGCCTTCGGTGAGTTCCCGGTCGGAATCTCGGCGACCAACCAGAAAACCCTCGAGGCCAATCTGCACTTTTCGGACACTTGCCAGGTGGCGATCGGGCAGCAGTTTCGGATTGCTGATAGATGGTTGTGGTCGGCCGGATTCGCCTACGACAGCTCGCCGGTTTCGAAAGCGAATCGCAGCGCGGTGTTGCCGATCGATCGACAGTTGCGATACGGCACCGGAATCCAATACCAGATCAATCGTGACGTTACTGCCGGAGTCGCAGGCGAATTACTCGATGCTGGCCCGGCTCCGTACAGCAATCGGCGCGGTCCGCTCGCCGGCACGTTGCAGGGTCATTACTCGACCAACTATCTGAATTTCGTCGCGGTCAATATCGCCTGGAAATTTTAGCGCGATGAGCTCGTCCCGCGCACGCCGGCAATCATCGCGATCCGATCACCGCAGTAACTTGCCGGCGAGCCAGTAATCGATACTGAACTTCCCTGGACCGGAGCAGATCAGCCAGATGAAGAAGAGTACGTACAACACTTCCGGAAGGTAGAAAAAATCGTCGAGCCAGTTAAGAGCCGAAAGTCCTTTAGGGATCGTGGAAAGCGCGCTGGTCAGGACGGCAACAACCATATCGATTAATAAAGCGACGCAGGCCGGGCTCGAAAGACACCCGATGATCAGCAAGGATCCGCCAACCAACTCGACACTCGACACGAAATAAGCCATCTGGTGCGGAAACGGGACTTTGGCCTTGACCAGCGTTTCGTAAATAGTCTTCGCGCCGCTGGCGGTAAACAATTTGTTTCCGCCGGAGACGGCGAAGAACAGCCCGAGCGAAACGCGTACCAGCAGGATGGCAAATTGTTCCAAATCACTGCTACCCTGCAGTGCAAACTGGACCAGCCGTTTCCAATCCAACTCTTGTCCCTCCATCGGAGCGTGTGCCAACGGTACCACATACTACACAGCTCGACTTCTCTGGTAACCGAACTAGTCAGGACTTAGCGGGTCTCTGGCGTTGATCGCTGTTCTCGACAACTATGCTGCAAACCGCAAATGGCGGAGTGGTTGACGAATTCGCGCGCCTCGTTTATGTGTCGATCCGTTCAACCCATCGATAGCCGTTGGCTCCGGCAACAGCAATTCCTGGCACGCCCACTGATGGCGCCGAAAGCACTTGTTCGGCACCATCTTGAGAAATCCGATCTAAGTTGCTTTCGCTACAACTTGATAAAAACCGACTTGATCTGAGTGTAAAGATCAATTGAGTATTTCCCGAGCTCGCGGCCAAAGCCCGATTGCTTGTAACCGCCGAATGGCATGTCTGGGCTGCCGTTCAGATAGCAATTGACCCATACCGTTCCGGATTTGAGCCGGCGCGCGACTTTGTGCGCGCGACTGAGATCCTTGGTCCAGACCGCAGCGCCAAGCCCATATTCGGTATCGTTGCCCTGGAGCACCACGTCGTTTTCGTCTTTGAAGCGGATCACCGAAGCAACCGGACCGAAAATCTCTTCGCGCGCGATGCGCATGCCGTTGTTCACCTCTGTAAAGACGGTCGGCTGCACGAAGTAACCTTTGTCCTGGGTGCCGGCGGAACCGCCGATCGTGGTCTTGGCACCTTCGCGCTTGCCCACCTCCAGATAGCTGAGCACGCGATCATGCTGTTCCTTGGAAATCAGTGGGCCCATGGTCGTGGCCGGATCGAGCGGATTCTCGAGCTTGATTTTGGCTGCCTGGTCCGAGAGCGCCTGCGCGAAACGGTCGTAAACCTTGTCCTCGACGAACATCCGTGACGCGGCCACGCACACCTGACCCTGCAGAGAAAAAATTCCCATCGCTGAGCCGACCACGGCCTTGTTCATGTCGGCGTCGGCAAAAATGACATTGGGGGATTTCCCGCCGAGTTCCAGCGAAACGCGCTTCATATTTCCGGCCGAAGCTCGCAGGATTTCACGGCCAACCGCAGTCGAGCCGGTGAACGCGACTTTGTCGACGTCAGGGTGATTTACCAGCGCCGCGCCCGCGGTCTCACCATAGCCGGTAACAATATTAACCACTCCCTCCGGCAATCCGACTTCCAGCAGCAGTTCAGCCATCCGAATCGCTACCAGCGGAGTTTGCTCCGCGGGCTTGAGCACGACCGTATTTCCGCAAGCGAGGGCGGGTCCGAGTTTCCACGCGATCATTTGGAGCGGCGCATTCCACGGAATGATCTGGCCACATACGCCGACCGGTTCGCGAAGAGTGTAGTTGTGAAAATCGGCAGTAGACGGGTTGGTGTCGCCGTAGATCTTGTTCGGCCAGCCGGCGTAGTACGCCAGGACTTCTGCGGAGGCGATCGCCTCGCCAACCGACTCGCGCAGCGGCTTGCCGTTCTCGAGGGGAATCAGCTCGGCGAATTCGTCGCGCCTGGCGCGCAGCGCCACGGCGATCTCCTGGATCATGCGCGAGCGCGCGTTCGGACTCATCGAAGGCGATTTGCCTTCCTCAAACGCTTTGCGCGCCGCCGCAACCGCTGCGTCGATATCCGCCTTGTCACCCTCGGCGGCCAGGCCGATTACTTCTTCGTTGGCAGGATTAATCGATTCGAAAGTCTTGCCCGATTTGGCCGGCACCCATTTTCCATTGATAAGAAGCTGCTTCGGCTTAGAAGGCAAAAAGTCGCTGAGCCCCTTCGATTTAACCATTGCCATCGATCCGCCGTCGGTTGCGGTAGCCATCTTTGCTCTCCTTGAGCTTTTATCCTGCGCGCAATTCTTCTTTTCCCGGAATCGAATGCCGAAACCGTGCGCTCGACCCTTCGAATTGAAGCGCGGGAGCGGTCCTGTCAGTTAGGCTTAGAACTAACATTTGTCCATGATACTTGTCACGATGACAAATATTGTGAACAAGCTCGGAATTGCAAACGAAACAGAACTCGCATCGCGTTGGGGCGGAGCGCAGCCTCAGCGTGGAGAAGCGGAGGATGGAAACGATCCGAGGTATCAAGCAATAATCCGGACGATTTTTTCGATAAAGGGACGAACAGGCGTGATGAGAACGAATGACAACGACGTGGCCCTGGCTAACGGCATACATATGCCGCGGGTCGGGCTGGGAACGTTCGACCAAGGTTCGGCTGCGACAAAAGCTGTCCAATTGGCGATCAAGGCGGGGTATCGCTCGATCGACACGGGCTCGTATTACCAGAACGAGAAAGAAATCGGGCTGGGAATACGGGAATCGGGCGCTCCTCGACAATCACTTTTCATCACCACGAAAGTTTGGAATTCGGAGCATGGATTTGCGGCTACGCTGAAATCGTTCGAGGTGAGCCTCGAAAAACTCGGCCTCGAGTATATTGATTTGTACCTCATGCATTGGCCGGTGGGCGGTCACAATGCCGAGACCTGGAAGGCGCTCGAAGAAATCTACGAGGAAGGCAAGGCCCGCGCGATCGGCGTCAGCAATTTCGAGATCCATCATCTTGAAGAGCTGAAAAAGACCGCGTCGGTTTGGCCGATGGTTAACCAGATCGAACTTCACCCGCTGAAAACGTCGATCGAGCTGCGCAAGTACTGTGCGGATAAAGGAATTCAGGTCGAAGCGTGGGCGCCGCTGGCTCAGGGAAACCTGGCTCAAAATCCGGTACTCAAAAAAATTGCCGACGCCCACAAAAAGACCCTCGCGCAGGTCGTTCTGCGGTGGCATTTGCAGAATGATATCGTCGCGATACCCAAATCGAGCCATGAGCGTCGGATTAAGGAAAACATCGACATATTCGATTTTGAGCTATCGGCCTCTGAGCTTGCGAAAATCGACGCGCTCGACGAAAATCGCCATCTGCTCGGTTTCGATGCCGATACTTTTCCTTCGGAATTGAGCCTGCCGCCAGCGTCGCCCTGGCCGTACGCGCTATCCTAGCTTTCGCAGCCGAATCTCGAGGTAAACGATGAAGCGGAAAATCTCATTTGGCACCTGGTGTTTTCAATTCACGCCCTACGACAAAAAGCCCGTCGGCCTGGACGACGTGCTGAAGGGAGCCGCATCGCTCGGCTACGACGGCGTCAGCCTTGACGGCAATCACGCCAACCCCGAGACATTTCCGACTCAACAGGCTCGCAAGGAGCTCGCGCGAAATATTAGCGGCTATGGGCTTGGAGTCTCGGAGTTCAATCCGAAATTTGGCGTGGTGGGCGGCGTCGTGATCCAGTTCCAGCCCGATACGTGGGTTGAGGCAATCAAGGAGAGCCTCCAGTTCGTCGACGATTGCGGGTTCACGAAAACGGTGCGCGTTGATACGCGGGCTGCTCCCTGCTTCATGGTCGAAAGCGACTACAAGAGAGCGTGGGACACCACTGTTTATGCGTTCAAAAAGGCTGCGAACGCTGCCCGGAGCTATGGATTGCAGCTCGTGTGGGAGTTCGAGCCGGGATTCCTGTTCAATACGCCGGACGAGGTGGTCAAGATGTGGCGAGATGTGAACGAGCCGAACTTTCTTTTCGAGCTCGATAGCTCCCACGTCTACATCATCAGTGAGCTGGGATTGCTGCAACAGACAAAAAAACAGACTTTACCCGGCGGCCAGCTTGAACTTATCGAGATGTGCAAGGACAAAGTCGGGCTGGTGCACCTGATCGACAACGACGGAACGCTCTACGAGGGGATCACCTCGATGCATCGGCCGTTCGGAAAGGGGAACATAAATTTCGACCGGGTGATGCCGGCGCTGCGCGACTCAGCCCGATACAAAGGCGACTGGTGGGTAATCGACGTCGTTTTTAACGACGATGCGTGGACGGTTTTGAAGGACGCGAAAAAGTTCGTTGACGTCCTGAACGACAAATACGGCGACTACTGATCGAGTGTTCGGAAGCTTGGCCACTATTTTTCGTCAGTGGCCTCGCTGCGCGCGATCGCGCCTAGGAACCGTCGTCGCCGGTACGGAAATCAAATCCTGCCGTGAGGCCGGCGTCCACCACGATCTGCGCTCCGGTGATACCTGAGGCGGCGTCCGATACGAGAAACGCGATCGTCGTAGCTATTTCCTCGGGATCGAGCAGGCGGCCGAGAGGATTGCGCTGCTCGCGGACGGAAAGGAATTTCTTCGGATCCCGGGCCGTGTCGAGATGGCGGCGAAAGAACGGCGTGTCGGTCACGCCAGGGCAGACGCAGTTGGCGCGGATACCCTGCCGTGCGTGATCCATCGCCAGCGCCTTGGTGAACTGCAAGATCGCACCCTTGGAAGCGCAGTAGGAAATCAGCCCCTGTTCGGCCATGTAGGAATCGATACTGCCTACCGTCACGATCGAGCCGCCGCCGCGCGCTATCATTCCCGGCAACAGACGGCGCAGCGGCCTGATCAGCCCGAACAGATTAACCTCGAAAGTACGCTCCCAATGCTCGTCGTCCAAGGTGGTCACATTGCCGACGGCGAGATAAGCGGCTGCGAAGATCAGCGCCGAGGGTTTCCATGCGCGCCGTTTTAGCGCGGCTTCTACTTGATCCCATGTTTCGTTCGCGGCTGCGTTACCTTGAACGAACTCGACCGAATCTCTGCTAGTGCCCGTTGCCAAATCCACGCCCAGCACGTGATAGCCGGCAGCAACCAGATGTCGCACCGACGCCGCGCCGATTCCCGAAGCAGCTCCCGTGATAACTGCGCACTTACTCATACTTGATGACCTCAACGCGGTAATCGACCTCGGTCGGTTCGCCCGGGATCAGAGTTCGAGCGGTGTCAACTCCTTTTTCGTTAATCGGATTGCGCGCCGATGCGGCGTAGTGACCGAGGTCGAATGTTCCGATAAGAGGTTCGACCCCGACACAGACGTTGCGGCTGTTCCACGGCGGATAGCTGCGGCCGCGATTGCTAATCCACAGCAGAAGCGACGGCAGGATCGAAGCATCCCAGGTCAAGCGGTAAGCAACCTTTGCCTGGTCGTCGAACAGTTTCACCGAGCCGTCGATCCCGCAGAGCTGGACTATCTCTTCGGTCGCGTACGCGAAAGGGAGCCGATCGAACCGCGCTCGACCTTTGTCTCTCATCGGCACCTGAGCCAGGTCTTCGAAAAGCGCGCCCGGCTCTCCTCGAGACACTCCTGGCTCGGGGCCGGCGGGATGAACCACACCAAAGCGGAATTTGCCAGGTTCGATCCTGAATGCACCGGCAGCCGAGGGCAGCGCGAAATTCGGATGAACCCCCATCGGCCAGCGTGATTTTTTGCGGGCCTCGACAGTCAGCGAAAAGTTAATCGCGGGGCGCTTGAGGTCAGCGCTCACTACGCGAGACACGCGTGAGATCGCCGACGATTGTGGGTAATCCACGGCGATTTCGATTGCTGACTCGGTTTGCCGAATCAAGTCCCACGAGCCGACACAGACATATCCGTGCAACAGCGAATCGCTTGCATCGAGCGTCGGATCGGAAACCGCCGGCAGCGACAGGCTTTGCTTCCAGCTATCGATAACGCGCTCGACCGGATACGAGGGCGACCCAAACGGGACGCACGGGAATTCGCTCCTTAGCTGATCCAGCAAGCTCGGCACGTCGGAAAGCGGCGCTTCACCGATCCAGGGAGCTTCGTAAAAAGGCCTGACGGTCCGTGCGCCGTCCTTCAGGAACACGCCACCGAGCATCCCACCAGCGGAATGCAGGTCGAGCGAACCGAAACTCCATTCCAGATGCCAGACTTTATCCATCGGCTCCTGCCGCAGCAGATTACAGATTAATATTTATTGGCGCGTCAATGCATTCCGATCAATCCGCATCAGCGGGCATTCGGCCGGGATTTGTCGGGTACAGAACGGGCATCTGGAATCAGGTACTCCTTTATATGCGCCGGTAATCCGATCGCGGGATTCAGCTTGGGATCGGGGATCGGAGAACCAGCTTCGAGCCGCAAGGGAATCACGCCCGCCCAGTGTGAAAGAGCGTAATCGGCCTCTTCGTCACCCGGGCTGCCGGTCCGAATCTTGGCTGACGCTTCGGACAGCGGTAGTTCCATTAGCGAGGTTGCGGCGAGTTCCTCGCGTGAGGGCGCGCGCACAGCTGACCAACGCCCCGGAATCACGTGCTCCACCAGCGCACGCAACACCTCGAGTTTACGCTCGCGCTCCACCAGGCGAGCCTGTCCGATCACGACCACCGATCGATAATTTATCGAGTGATAAAAAGCGGAGCGCTCGAGCACCAGACCGTCGATATGCGTGATAGTCACGCATATCTCGCCTCCTGCCGTAGCCGTGCGGAGCGTCTGGTTGGCCACGGCGCCATGGATGTAGAGAAAGTCCCCGATCCGCACGTGCAGCGTAGGAATAACCCGCGGCGCGTTGTCGACAACGAATCCTACGTGACAGACCAGCGCGCGATCGACAATCGAATAAATCGTATCACGATCATAATGGCCGCGTTGCGGGTAGCGCTGGACCCGAGTTCTCGAGGTCGATTCATTCTGCTTCATTTAATCTCCCTTCAAACAACAAAAAGGCGGCTCGAATGTAGTTTAGCCGATACTTCAGAATAATCAGAACTATTAGTTAGTGTATGCCGAATAGCTATTGGATCTGCTCGCTGGGGAAGTAAGGTAGTAGACCCGTCTGTGGATCACAGTTGATATATTCAAAAACCTGACCAGCGCCGGGGAGAACACATACCTCGTGCCAAAGCCGGAGCTTGAATTTATATTCACACTTGCGCACCAACCCAGCGAAGGCCTTAAAAATAGCCAGATGATTTGGATGAAGCGCGGCCCATCGCTCCATATCTCCCAAGCTCAAAAATAATCCATAGCCGAAGCTTCTGGACACGCGCTGATCGCCGTCGGTTTCGCTAACGAACCGCAGATCGCAACAGGCGGCCTGGTTGGGATCGTCTCGCAACGACTCCATGGCTTTTATCAGCGCCGGCCTGACCGACTGCTGATAGATTTCCAGCTCGTCTGCTTCGCAGCCGCTCCAATCCTGGCCAGAGCGAACAACTGCGAGATTTTCGGGAACGCTCACTCTTAGCAAGCGGCGCAGCGTCGCACTCGATCCCAAGCTCGGTAAACGCTCACCGTAGCTGCTCACCAGATGATTGGTTGACGCTATCGGCATCCGATCGCGCATACTGCCCCAGTAGTTGTGCTCTAGAATGGGGCCTTCGATCTTGTGGCCCACGGCTGCGCCGGCAGGTTCCGGGGTCGAGAAAATTGTCTCGATTCGATCCGTCGGTATGGTCAGCACCTCGCGGAAATATCCGGCGTCGTCACCCAGACGAGCCGGGTCGTGCCACCAGCGGGCGAACCCCGACCGCTCAAACCATCTTTCGTAACGTACCGGGCTGTTCCAGTACGCAACCGTAAGCAGATTTTGATGACCAACGCGATCAACGAAAACACCATGATCGATTTTGTGAGGCCCGCAATCGCCAGATAAGAACGCGGTCAATGCACGATGGCTCTGCGCGGTCGCCTCTCCGCGTATTTGTGTTGCCAAATATGTGATTACGATTTGGCCAGAGGGCGTCGCGAACCGGGCTATCCAGGCGGGTGCGGGCGGCTTCCAGTCGTCAGGCGTTCCTTTCGCTAAGGGCAGTTTCTCGGCCGGAGAGATTTCCAAACTAGTCTTCATTTTTCCCTAGGTTTTCCTCAGGGCAAGCGGCCCGATGAGCATGTAGGCCGGTATCGGCCAATTCCACGGTTTAAGTCTTTACCATCGAATTTCCCATGCCATTATCCAGGCTTCTTGCTCTTATCATGGCAGCATGCGATCTCGCGAACTGGACTAGCGCATAGCAGTTCACTCGAAGCCAAATGCTGATCGATAATCCGGAACGTCTCCGAATCAGATTTAAGCAGGCGTTTGCAGAAGCGGATGAAGCCACCGGACGAGATGTGTGGCGTCCATATTTTGTTCGTGTGTATCGATATGGGCTGCGCCTGTTCGCTGCAGTGGCATTACCTCAGGATCATGGCGGATGGCGCAATCTGATACGAACCACTCTCTGCTGCCAAATCCCCTGTTGAACAGTGGCTGATTTAGTTGGAATCAGCAGTTCGTCACACATACGTTGGAAGGCGGCTTCTCTAACCTAGTCGCCAGCCAGGCCGCTAATCAGAATTGCGCCGACGTTCTCGTCCGCTCAGGGGCGCGCTTCGAGCACGAGATTAAACGGCGTCGAAGTGGCGCGGCGGACCCGGGAAAATCCTCCCGCCTTTAGCACTTCGGTCAGCCGCTTTTCGCCGGCTTGCGTGCCGAGTCCCAAGCCGACTTCCTGAGAAAGGGACGCGGGCACACAGATCGTTGCCGATGCGGCGTAGAACAAACGTCCAACCGGGTTGAAGTTTTCTTCGATTCGGTCTCCCGCAGTAGGTTCCACGATCATCCAGGTTCCTCCCGGATTGAGCGTCGACTTGACGTGAACCGCCGCGCCGATCGGATCGCCCATGTCATGCAGGCAGTCGAAGAACGCTACCAGGTCGTATTTTCCCGGGTAATCCTTCGCGGTTGCGCGCTCGAATCGGGCACGATCACCAACTCCCGCTTTGCGCGCCAATTCGCGAGCACGAGCGATCGACGGCTCATGATAGTCGAAACCGATGAACTCGGACTTCGGATAGGCCTGCGCCATCAGAATTACCGATGCTCCATGCCCGCATCCCACGTCCGCCACTCGCGCGCCAAGCTTGAGCTTGTCGACCACACCTTCAAGGGCAGGGATCCACTCGGCGACCAGATGCATCGCGTAGCCAGGGCGAAAAAAACGCTCCGTGCCGCGGAACAGGCATGGGTCATGCTCGTGCCACCCAACCCCGCGCCCGCTGCGAAACGCCTCGGCGACTTTAGGTTCGTCGCGAACTGCGGCCGCGGCGATTTCGTAGATGCCTGGAAAAAAGGCGGGCCCATCTTCGTCGGCCAGTACCAAAGCCTGCTCCGGCGACATCGAGAATCGCTCCGAGTCGGAATCGTAATCGATGTATCCGGCCGCCGCCTGTCCCGCCGCCCACTCGCGGACGTAGCGTTCGACGGTGCCGGTCCGCGAGGCCAGTTGCGCCGCGGTCAACGGGCCCGCCGCCGCCAGCGCCTTGTACAGTCCCAACTGGTCGCCGAGCAGCACCAGCGCGGTACCCATCGCGGCGCCGACGTCGCCGAGCATCTTTCCGATCAAGCTGTGCAGATTTTTCTCATTGACTGCCATGGGATATCCTCCTGTCCGTCTATAGTTCGTCTCTACCTCTGTAAAAGGTGATATCATTTCACATTAGACCTTTTCCATCGAATTATTTTCGGCTAAACTAGGCCTATGCCATCTGTCGATCGAACCGATATCGCTATTCTGGGCCTTTTGCAGAACAATGCTCGGCTCTCCAATAAAGAGGTCGCTGCCGCCGTCGGGCTCGCGCCCTCCTCCGTTCACGAACGCGTCAAGTATTTGCGGGAAGCAGGAGTGCTCAGAGGAACCCATGCGGAAGTTGATCCGAAGGCATTCGGTATCGGATTAGAGGCACTCTTCATGATCGAGTTGTCAAAACACAAACGCTCGACCGTCGATCGTTTCATGGAAGAGGTCGCCATGGTGCCGGAGGTGCGCTCGGCTTTTTTGATTACGGGGCAACATGATCTCGTGGTCCACGTGGTCGTGCGCGATATGCAGCATCTCAAGGATTTGGCGTTGGATCGTTTCACCAGCCGGCCCGGCGTCACGCGCATCGCGACCTGCGTCATCTTTGACTGGCGCCAGCGTCACGAATTGCCGGTATTCATTAACGATGCCACGAAGAGGTCTGATCGAGCCGCCGTAGGGCGACCTTTCAGGGACAAAAGACATATTCGCCAATAAACGAATAGAAACGAATAAAGATGATGGCCAATCACCTCGATCGCCTGGTGTGGTTCCTCACCGCGCGGTAGGCCCCGGATTCCCGGGGAGCTACGAGAGCTGATTAGGGAAATGGCAAAGAGCAATCCCACTTGGGGTGAAGAGCGGATTGCCGCCGAATTGCTGTTGAAACTCGGCGTTGCCTTTCACCGCGAACGGTCGGATCCTACCTGCCCAAGGATCGAGAGTCTGGAAATCGACATCGATCTCAGCGTTGGTCGACGGGTGCAACATTGCGGGCACCGCATTCCGATGGATCATCGAGTTGAGGCCAAGCGCATCCTGGGCGGAATGCATCAGAATACAGGTTGGATAGATGCGCCGCGTGACTCGCTCAAGGGCCGAACAAGGCGGGAAAATCCCTTGGCAGGGCGTGCTGATTTCGGTACAGCCGCGGATCCGCTTGAACCGCTCGTTCGATCAGCGCAGCCATACCTATC